>NZ_DATCTU010000095.1 GCF_036567765.1 Pseudobacteroides sp. | reverse complement strand
CTGCTTGCTGGCGAACCCACTTGACATTAACAAAGGGGCTTTCTTCTTTCTACAGGTAAATATTACAGTTGATTTTTATTAAATTTTTTTATGCAACAACAATGACTCTGTAAAAAAATTTATAAATACTTATTGACAATTTGGTCTATTCCATATAGATTTATAGTATAAAGTCGATGCTGAATAGACCAAGGAGGTTTATCATGAAGGAATATAAACTTGCAGAAACTGAAGAAAAGTTTGCAGAATTAATCTGGCAGAACGAGCCGATTGGTTCCGGCAATCTTGTGAAGCTATGTGAAAAGGAAATGGATTGGAAAAAGTCTACAACATATACAGTACTGAAAAAGTTATGTGAAAAGGGCATTTTTCAAAATGAAAATGCTGTAGTTTCATCGCTAATTACAAAGGATGAATATTACGCCAATCAAAGTATACGTTTTGTTGAGGATACCTTTGGAGGGTCCTTGCCTAAATTTCTAACAGCTTTTATAGGTGGTAAAAAATTAAGTAAACATCAGGCTGAAGAGTTGAAAAGATTGATTGATGATCACAAGGAGGTGTAGCAATGAATGAACTATTTCTTACTGTTTTAAATATGAGTCTTACGGCAAGTTATGTAATCCTTTTTGTGATACTTATTAGGTTACTACTCAAAAAAGTTCCAAAAGTTATCTCTTATGCCTTATGGGGCGTGGTTGCTTTTCGCCTTATAATTCCATTCTCCTTTGAAAGCATATTAAGTCTTATGCCACGGAATACGAATGCTGTACCAATCCCCCAAGATATCATCTACCAGCAAAATCCACAGATTAATAGTGGGATAGAAGTAGTTGATTCCTTTATAAGCAGATCACTTCCTGCACCGACTATTGGGGCAAGTGTGAATCCACTACAGATTTATGTGGAAATAGGGGCATACATCTGGATTTTAGGCATAATAGCATTGCTTGCTTATAGCATTGTATCTATTTTAATCTTAAAAAGACAGCTTAAAAGTGCACAATTAATAGAGAAGAATATTTTTGAAGCTAGGAATTTGAAAACACCATTTGTGCTTGGATTAATAAGACCAAAGATATATTTACCGGTTGGACTTAACGTTGAGGAAAGAGGCTATATTCTTCTACATGAGCAGACCCACATTCATCGAAAAGACCATATCATTAAAGTATTAGCTTTCCTAACATTGTCCATCCACTGGTTTAATCCTCTTGTGTGGATTTCGTTCATGTTAATGAGTACGGATATGGAGCTATCCTGCGATGAAAGAGTACTGACGGAAATGGATGAAGAAACTAAAAAACCCTATGCTAATTCATTATTGTCGCTTGCTACTGGAAAGCATATTTTAAATGGTAGTCCGCTTGCATTTGGTGAGGGAAATGTAAAAGGCAGGATTAAGAACGTGTTAAACTATAAAAGACCAAGGTTTTGGATAATTGCTATCTCAATTATTATTGTGACAACAGTTGGTATTGGACTTATATTAAATCCAAAAGTAAATGGATTAGGTGAATCACAACAAATAACCGATTTTTCAACTGTAACTACTCAGAAGGATATTTCAAACCACGTATCAAGCCCGGAAGTAAAACTCCCTGCTAACAATTCAAATGAAAAAGCTGGTGCAAGCATAGTGGAAGAAACTATAGCACTCGAAGCTCTTAAAGAATTTTATGGTCAGACTAATGAATCAATCGTTATATATGAACAAATTCCGTTTGATAATGATTATATGCTAGTTCTTGCAGACAGGATAACAGATGGGGAGCATTATCCCAACTTATACCTTATAAACTCCGATGGTATAGTTTCATCATTAACCCGGCATAGCAATTGTTGGGCATTGAACTTTACTGAACTTAGTGGCTATAAAGTATTCTTCGGCCTTGCAGGAAGAGAGGTAAATCAAGCCAGTAACAATACTATATCTGTTAATAAAGTTGAAGCCATATTTGATGGTAAGGTTGAAGCGGTCAAAACTAGAAAAAATGCTTATGCTTATATTAACTTGTATGAGAAGGATATAGAGACTATCAATAATTCCAATGGTTATATATTGGTTGCAAAAAAAACGGATATGCCAGAGGATATAATAGGCGTTTCTGACGGTGGACAGAAAGTATCGCTATCTCAAGCATCAATAGACAGGAATCGAAGCTATATGCCAAAATATCTTGAAAGCACAGATAAGAGCATATACAATTCATCCGCTTTCACCTACTCACCTATGATATCACCTGCATATTGGATGCAAATAGGTTCTGAAGAGGTAGGAATTAAGGGCAGTACTGATGCAAATGGAAATTTAAATGCCGTATCCTTAAGACCCTCGCAAGCAGTATTCAAAACCGTACATTCTTCTGAAATACCAAATGATATTAAGGCGTTCTATCTTTCGAACTGTTATCCTTGGACAGCAACTTTCGCTGTAGGAGAAAATGTAGAGGTAGTATATTCAACAGAAACAGAGCTATATGATTGCCATGTTTACAAACTGACCCCACAGTCTGTTGATAAGAAAATTGGAATCAAAGAGCTTAAACGTCTTTCAGTAACTGGTGAGAATCGGATAATTCTACCTAAGGAATCTGGAGACTATCTATTCCTTCTTCGGACCGAAAAGAACTTTGAATTACGTTCATTTATAGGGGTTATTAGTATTTACTAGATGTATCCCTAACAAAGTAAGGGGAACAATATAGTGAAAGTGTGTTCTCAAGTACATCTGTCCTCTCACCCCACGTGGAGTGCATGATGTTGATAACAAGGTCGGACAAGTGAGTGTAGAAAAAAGCCTGTAAATAAGGGGCTTGTGGGTTACTAGGACAAGAAGCCGGAACTCAAAAGTCCCTTTGCGGCACAGGATATAGTACCGTTGCTCTTGTTAATAGCGGGCATAAAGTGATTGCAATTGATAAAAATTATGAATGTATCATGGCGGCCAAAAAGTTGATTGCTGATAATGGGTATACAAAAGATGATGTAATCCTTCTTGAAGGAGATGCTGCAGACGCACAGCTCAGGGAACAAACATTATCGAAATATGCCTGTATATAAGTCAGATATTGGAGAACCCGGAATTTTCTTATCCTGAGCTGATTATATGGGATGCATGCAGAATTCTATTTTTCTTAAATAATCTATGATAATCACAGTGCTGAATCGGTTAAGTTTGACCTGTAATAAACTGAACTCCTATACTTACCACTGTAACTGTCACCCAGACTATCAGACCAAGGAGAAGTGGCTTTAAACCTGTTTTTATCATTTTTCTAAAATCTGCACTTAGCCCAACAGCAGTCAAGGCCATAACAATGAAGAACTTCCCTGCAATAGACAGGATTGAAACGATGTATTCATTAAATACTCCAAGGGTATTTAACAAGGAGGCTGCCAGAAAGCCTAAGATGAACCATGGGAAAATTCTTTTAAAGCTATAGTTTATAGAGTTTCCAGCTTTAACTGATTTTTTTCTGTTATAAGAATAAGCAAAAGCGAAAATCAGCGAAATAGGAATTATCATTGTCGTACGAGTTAATTTTACTATAGTTGCATAAGCTCCGGCGTGGCTGCTGAAAGCATAGCCCGCAGCAACTACTGAAGAAGTATCATTTACTGCCGTGCCAGCCAATAAGCCGAACGCTGTATCTGAAAATCCAAGCATATGTCCAAGCGGCGGGAAAATCAAAACAGCGATAATGTTGAAGAAGAAAATTGTTGATATGGAATAAGCAACTTCCATTTCCTCTGCCTCGATAATGGGAGATATTGCAGCTATAGCTGATCCCCCGCATATTGCAGTACCTACACCTATTAAACTGGTCAGCTTAGATGGAATTTTCATAAGTCTTCCAAAGCCGTACGCAGCTATAAAAGCACAAGACAATGTAAGCAGCATAACAGATAGAGATTGAATGCCTGTTTTCCATATCTGTGTAAGGCTAAGACCGCCGCCTAAAATTATAATTGCCCATTGAAGGATTTTCTTGGATGTAAAATTTACTCCAGCTTCTGCCCATGCCGGTTTACCAACGGCATTATTTAATATAATTCCAATAACAATACCAAAAACAGGACCGCCTATAATAGGATATCTATTTCCGAGCCAAGTTGCTATTAACGCAATCACAAAAGACATCAATATGCCTGAAAGATTTTTTCTAAGCCACGCCATGGTTTTCCTCCTATCTATTATCGTTACTAATATTTTAATATGAACAATGCATAAAAACAAATTATGATTTATTATAAAATTATAATAAAAATTTATGTATGCCTTTCTAAAAACTTTTAGTTGTTATACAATAATTTGTGATTAAGATATTTTTGAGGAGATAAACAGTATGATTGATTCAAAGCTCAAGACTTTTATCAATATAGCAAGATTAAAAAGCTATACTAGGGCAGCAGAAGTGCTTAACCTTACACAGCCGGCAGTAACACAGCATATAAAACAGCTTGAAGAATATTATGAAGTTAAGTTAATAAAGAAAAAAGGAAGGCAAATTTCTTTGACTGAAGAAGGAGAGTTGCTCTTAAAAAGTGCAAAGGAATATGAAGCCAATTCTATACTTCTGGAAAGAAAGTTAAAAAACAAGTCGTCAGTGATTAAAAGATATAATATAGGTGCAACTTTAACCATAGGTGAATTTGTGCTTCCTAATTTGTTGGGTGATTATAAAAGAACTCACAGTAATATTGACGTTATTATGCATGTGCATAATCTGGAAGAAGTCTTAGAAAGAATAAGCAATGGGGAATTTGACCTGGGAATTGTAGAAGGGCCTTTTGATAAAAGTAAATTTAACTATAAAAAGCTGAAAGATGATGAACTTGTTTTAGTAGCTGCACCCATAAGTAGTTTAACGATGAGAGAAAAAGTAAGAATAAATGAAATTTTAAATGATGGTAGGCTTATTCTCCGGGAGAAGGGCTCAGGAACTAGAATGATTTTTGAAAATAAGCTTAAGGAGCTTGGGTATAATATTGTGGATATGAAGATTTATATGGAAGTGGGTAGTATCGGAGCTATAAAATCCTTGGTAGAAGCAAACCTGGGGTATACAGTTATATCAAGGGAAGCTGTTAAGCGTGAAGTAGAAGCAGGCACATTAACAATTATTCCAATTGATGGGGCTAAGTTTAAAAGAGAATTTAATTTTGTTTTTATGGAGCATGGCCCTTTTGATTTTATAGAAAATTTTATGAGTTTTGTTATTGGCTAGTGTGCCTTTATATGTAAATTGCTATAGAAGCTGCCCATACAGAGCATCTTGCTGCGGACGTTAAGATCATTTATTGAACACCTGTCATATTTGCAATTATTACAGCTTAAACAGATTTTTTCCCAAGCTGCAAGAGTCTTACCGTAAAGCAGTTTGCTAATATAGGTATTTGTAAATATTGCATTTCTCCATGTTACAAATGCTACAACAAACAGCATAAAATCACCCCATCTTTTAATTGTATTTACATATTACAATAAACAGATACAGATAACAAATCCGTTTTTTCTCGTTATATACCTATGCAGGGTATGTGATGACATCTAGCTTTAATTACTTAGATTTTCAATAATTCTCATGTTATATCTAAATATTTAAATATAACGATTGACAAAAATGCTGTCCGCCTCGTATAATATATAAGTACCCTGTGGGGGTATATGAAAATGAGATAGAGGTGAATTTATATGGATAAGGCAATTAAATTTATTCATAACTGGGTGTGGGTAATGCTCATTATTTACTGTATTATTGGGGTGTTCTATCCACTTATAGGGACTGTAGCTTTAATATGCATGCTGGCACCTTCTATTGTTGCGGTATTCAAAGGGAGAATGTGGTGCGGTAACTTTTGCCCGAGAGGGAGCTTTAATGATATTATACTTTCAAAATTCAGCCGAAAAAATAAGGTGCCCAGGCTCTTAAAGTCAACATGGTTTAGGCTGGCATTTCTTATATTACTAATGGGAGCTTTTGCAGTCCAGATTGTTTTTGCTTGGGGTAGTTTTTCTGAAGTATCATTTGTTTTTATAAGAATGATTATTATAACTACTGTTATTACCATAATTTTGGGCTTTTCATATAATCAAAGAACCTGGTGTATGATTTGCCCTATGGGTACTATGGCACATTATATAGCAAAGTTAAAGCTTGCAAAGGGGAACTTCAGATACATTGCGTTTAACAAGGAAAAGTGTGTAAATTGTAAGGTCTGCACCAAGAATTGTCCAATAGGCATTGATGTTTTAAGCCATAAGAGTGTTGGTAAAGTTACTGATGCCGACTGCTTAAAATGCAAGGTTTGTGTTGAAAAGTGCCCGAAGAAATCACTGTATATTACTTGAAATTGGTGAATAAAGTACTATGTTATACAGATTCGGAAGAATATTAATAGTTGAGAGGGAGTGTCTTTTATGAAAATAACAGTTGATAAGAATTTATGTCCACAAAACCATAAGTGTCCGTCAATAAAGGTTTGTCCCGTAGGTGCAATTCAACAAAGTGGGAATGGATTGCCAACAATTGATGATGGAAAATGCATTAAATGCAAGAAGTGTGTGATGTTCTGCCCAATGCAAGCTATTCAAGCGAAATAATGGAGGGGCTCAATGTATACAATAATGCTTTGTTTATTGGCGGTTCAATTACATTAATACCGTGCTTTGTAGCTTTTCTACTGGCGGCAGCACTTCTAAAAAGCGGAGCTGGCTTTATGCAAATTGCAGTGTTTATTTCGACCCTGATGATGGTTGGAATTGTAACAATACCCCCTAGAAATAAAATATTTCGGTAGAAAAGCTGCTATTCTGCGAAATGGCCTGGTATTTATATTTTCGTTTGCTGTAGCAATTGTGATAGGGGTGGTGTTAGGATGAAGAATTTGTTGAAGAGAGAAAAGTCAGGAATAATTGGAATCACAATTGCGTTTCTTCTTGGATCAGCTGCAGCCGGCCCAGTATATGCTGCTCTTCCGGTTGCTGGTGTGTTAAAATGCAAGTATATTACAATAAATAAAAGGGGATAAATGGTGGTAAAAATGAGATAAGGCTGGAAGAATTATTTATAGTAACAATATTGTTCTTGTTCTTGGATTCTTAGTAGTATCTTTGCATGGCTTGGATTTTTAGGCCAAGAACCTGGTGCACTATATGCCCAATTACACAGTTTTTGATTTAACGCTTCGCAAAAACAAGAAATGAGGTTTTAATAATATGAAAAAAGCTATGATTGCTTTTGTTTTGATTCTAATAAGTATAGGGTTTGCTGCATGTAGCCCAGCAGATAACAGGGGATATCAAAAGGAAGTGCCAGTACAAGTGAATTCAACTAAAGCTTCCAGTTATACAAACATTAAGCCTGAAGATGCCAAAAAGCGTCTTAGTAGTGAAAAGGGAATCATATTACTTGATGTAAGAACCCAAGAAGAATATGATGAGAAGCATATTCCTAACAGCCTGCTGATACCTGTAGATGTCATAGAGAAGGAAGCTCCTGAAAAGCTTACTGATAAGAATACAACTATTTTTGTTTATTGCAGGAGTGGGAGACGCAGTGTTACTGCCTCTGAGGCTCTTGCCAAAATGGGATATAAAAAGGTATACAACCTTGGAGGAATAATTGATTGGCCATATGAAACGGAAACAGGAAGATAAGTTCGCTGTTATATTGTTTTATATTCAATAGTTGTGGTCATGCCACCCAAAGGCTTAGTCATATTGTTTGATATTATATGTTTCACCTGAAGCAACAAGGATAGACAATGTGTGACTCTTTAGTGGGAATAGGGAAAATGCGTCCCCTCGAAACGGAACGAATAAGGAAAAATTAATTTGTTTACAATTAAGAATATCAGCTGTCATAGGTATGCAAGTTTACCTTAAAATAAAGGAAGAGGCTATTATTCCATAGCCTCTTCGTTGTTTATATCATATAGATTATAGGTAATACATTTTGAAGCTCTTCTTACACGAGGCGGCTTTTTCTCTTTAGCAGATATATCTGAAGAGGCCGCTTTGCTACGAGATGACTGTTTGGGCGAAGAAGGCTTTGATATGGTTCTAAAAGTACAGTTCTTATTTGTACAATTGCCTGAAAGCATCAATGAACCGCATTTACAAAATTCTGACAATTAAATCACTCCTTTATAATCTTAATATACCATAAAATCGCAAATATAATAATAGCTAAGTGCAAAATTTTTAAATTTTATTTAAATGTTTTAAAAATAGCTTTTATCATAACAATCAATAATATATAATATATATGTTATTCCTAAATAAAAATAGTCAATTTATTCTCTTGGCTATTTATTTCAATAATATTCATGTTTGATAGTCTTAAAGTTTAGCAGATCATTTTTTAAATATTAAAAGTTCGATATTTTATTATTTCCAAAGCTTGTTACTACAGCTAAACCATTTAAACCTCAATTAGGCAGGAAGAATAGCCGATATATAAATATAGAAGGGTGATTTAGTTATAATAAGGAGAAACTATGTTTAAAAAGAAAATTCTTATTGTAGATGATACAGAGTTAATAGTAAGAATAATAACAGACATTTTGGTGCCTGCAGGTTATGATGTTATATCGGCAAATAATGGTGAAGAAGGTATTGAAATGGTCAGAAGAGAAAAACCTGACCTAGTACTTCTTGACATTATTATGTATGGCATGGATGGCTTGGAGGTTTGTAAAATATTAAGAGCAGATGAGAGCAACAACTTAATGCCTATTATAATACTGACTGCAGAGGATGATGAGGAACAAAAGCTTCAAGGGCTTGAGTTAGGTGCTGATGATTATATAAAAAAGCCTTTTAATCCACGAGAGCTTATTGCAAGGGTCAGAAATACTCTTATGAGAATAGACCGGAACAGATGGGCAAACCCATTGACTGGGCTTAGAGGAAACCTTGAAATTCAGGCTGAAATAACCAGGAGAATCTTCAAAAGAGACATCTTTTCAGTGGTTTATGCCGACCTTGATAACTTTAAGGCTTATAATGACGTTTATGGCTTTGCCAGTGGGGATAGGGCCATAAAACTGACTGCTGATATCCTTTTGGATTCTATCCATGCACTAGGCACCCCTACGGACTTTGTAGGACATGTAGGCGGTGATGACTTTATATTGGTAATTTCTCCGAGGAATACAGATATAATATGTGAAAATGTTATAAAAAGGTTTGATGAAAAGATAGTGGAGCTTTATAGCATGGAGGATCGAAAAAAGGGGTTTATTTCAACTGCCAACAGGCAGGGGCAGATGATACAGTATCCGATCATATCTATTTCTTTAGCTGCCATATCTAATGAGAATCGCAGCCTCATAAGTCATATACAGGTTGCTGAAATTGCTGCAGAGTTAAAAAAACAAGCAAAATCAATCGCTGGAAGTGTGTATGTTAAAGATACAAGAAAGTGATAGCCTCAAAATGGCAAGTTAATTTCACATCCTATCTTATTTAAGTTTTCTATTGCTTCGCTAAAATCAAATTGAATATCGAATAAAAAATTGAAAAGATGGCAAGGGGTTTTTGTGCAGGAAATATGTAAAATGTTTAAATTTTCTGTTATAATACATGAAAAAGAAGTATTAAAAGACCTTAGGCACGATCAAAAAATAACTCCCGCTATAAATTTCGCTCATGTGTTGACTTAACTCGTCAATACCCGCTCAACAGCGGAAGTATTTTTTTAATCATACCATAATTCAAAATAATAATCCATTAGAGGACAAACAATGGAATACATCAGCGGAATTGTTGAGAGAATTACTTTTTTTAACGAAGAAAACGGGTTTTGTGTAATAAAAATTAAATCAAAGGGATATCCTGATCTTGTAACTGTGGTGGGCAATCTGGCAGCTGTCAATGTAGGTGCTGTTTTAAGGATAAAGGGCGAATGGAAATTTGACAGCAAGTACGGTAAGCAATTTAGTGCGATTGACTACAGAGAATCGGTTCCAGCTACCCTTGCAGGAATGGAGAAATACTTAGGAAGCGGCCTTATAAAGGGTATAGGACCGGTTTATGCTCGCAGAATTATAAACTATTTCAAGGAGGAGACCCTTAAGGTAATTGAAGAGACGCCTGATTATCTTATTAATGTTGAGGGAATAGGACAAAAGCGTGTTGACACAATAAAGAAGGCTTGGAAGGAGCAAAAGGAAATAAAAAACGTGATGCTCTTTTTACAAAGCAATGGGGTGTCAACTGCCTATGCCGTTAAAATATATAAAACATATGGAAATGAAAGCATCAATGTGGTTAAGACAAACCCATACAGGCTTGCAGACGACATTTGGGGCATAGGTTTTAAGACTGCAGACAAAATTGCACAGAATATGGGTATCGGCAAGGACTCCTATGAGAGGTGCCGTTCAGGCATAGTTTATACACTAAATGAGATGGCTAATGACGGCCATTGCTTTGCCAAAAAAGAGCAGCTTATGCTTAAGGCTTCTGAAATTCTTGAAGTTAATGGAGAGATGATTGGAAATACCATTGGGATGATGGTAATGGATAAGACAGTTATCAGCGACGAAACAGAAATAATTTACCTCCCCCCATTTTATTACAGTGAGGCAGGAGTTGCAAAAAGAATCAGGGACATTGCAGCTGTAAAGAGCAGTATTGCCAACAGCAATATTGAGAATGTAATAGATGAGATCCAATTGGAATATGAAATTACCTATGATCAGGTCCAGATAGACGCCATAAAGGAGGCTGTGGCTTCTAAGTTTATGGTGCTTACGGGAGGACCGGGTACAGGTAAAACAACAACAACGCTGGCGATAATAAAGGCCTTTCAAAGAATGGGAGCAGGATGCCTTTTGGCAGCACCAACAGGGAGAGCTTCTAAAAGGATGTCCGAGGCTACGGGGATGGAAGCTAAGACCATTCACAGACTGCTGGAGTATAAGCCTACAGAAGGGTATAAAAAGAATGCTGAAAACCCTTTGGAGTGCGACGTTCTTATAATTGACGAGTCCTCAATGGTAGACATAATTTTAATGTACAATCTTTTAAAGGCAGTTAAGGATGACACGATTGTTATACTTGTGGGGGATGTGAACCAGCTTCCCTCTGTAGGGGCAGGAAATGTCCTAAAGGACATTATTGATTCAGGTGCGGTAAGTGTTGTATGTCTTACCAGGATATTCCGGCAGGCACAGGGCAGTGCTATAATAACAAATGCTCATCGTATTAACAAGGGTGAAATACCCAATTTAAGGTCAGTCAAGAGCAGTGACTTTTTCTATATTGAGGAGGATGACCCCCTCAAGGTTACCGAGATAATCAAAAACCTCTGTCTAAAAAGGCTTCCCCAGTATTATAAAATTGATCCTGTAAATGATATACAGGTATTGTGCCCCATGCAAAGGGGAGAGGCCGGAGCTCATAACTTAAACTCTATTTTGCAGGAGGCTTTAAATCCCTCTGAAATTTCTATTAAGCATGGAGGCACGACGTTTCGGCTTAATGATAAGGTAATGCAGATAAAGAACAATTATGATAAAAATGTGTTTAATGGGGATTTAGGGACAATAGCAAAAATTGATCTGGAAGATAAGGTGCTTCTTATAAGCTTTGACGGTATTGATGTGGATTATGATGTAACAGAGCTTGACGAGGTTGTTCTTGCGTATGCTACAACTGTCCACAAGAGTCAGGGGAGTGAATATAAGATAGTGGTCGCCCCCTTTACGATGCAGCATTATATGATGCTTCAAAGGAATCTTTTATATACATGTATCACCCGTGCAAAGAAGGTTTTTGTGCTGGTGGGTTCAAAAAAGGCAGTAGGAATAGCAGTATCAAACAATAAGATTCAGCATAGGAATACGCAGCTGTCAAAACGGCTTCAATGCATGTAAGGTATCGTAATATAAAAGGCGGTTCCTTTTTCAGCAGTGCTTTCAAACCAAATATCGCCTCCGAATCTTCCTTTGATGGTTGAATAAGACATATAGAGCCCTATACCGGTTCCATCCTTACCTTTAGTAGTTACCATTTGTCTGAAGAGCTTATTTTTTACCTCAGAGGATATGCCTTTCCCGTTATCCTTTATTGTAAATTTAATATTGTTATCTTCCTTTTGAACAATAAACTCCACCATGCCATAATCGTCATGGTATGACTCACATGCATTCTGTAAAAGGTTATCCAATACCTGGATAAGGCTGTTCATATCACCTTGTATTTCTATGTTTTTGTCAACATGGATCTGGGGTATTATCAGGCATTTACTGGGAACTGTATTAGAAGTTTTGATATTAAGTGTTTTAATAAGTTCCTCTATGCTAAAGCTTACGGTGGATGATTCGTTAAGCTTAACTGCTTGCAGCTTCACATTGCTAATAATGTTGGACATATATGAGCATTGTGGAGAAAGCTTATCTACACAATCCAGCATCTCATTGGCAATTTCTATGTGGTCTTCAGGGGTTACATCCTTATCTTTTATAGAACTCCTGTACTCATTGATCAGACTCTTCAGTGTGTCTGTAAGACAAGCTATGGACATTATAGGGGTATTAAGGTTGTGGGCAATACCGCCAATCATTTGGCCTAAGGATACTAACCTTTCTTTTTCAAGTATCATTGCCTGCTGATCTTGGATTGACTTAATGTTTGCTTTTGTAAGGTCCTGAATTTTACTAAAGGCTGCAATTAGATCTCCTATTTCATCATTGGATGTAATGGGAATTTTTTTATCAAGGTCAACTTTATCGTCCTCTGCGATTTTAGAAAGGTTGGCTGCCACAACAGATATATCGCTGACTATGGACTTTGCAAAGTAGAAGAGGACAGTTATACAGAGAAGCAGTAATACCACAAAGCAAAATGTGAAATAAACTACTGTCTTTTCTGAAGCTACTTTAAACTTTATGCCTGCAATGGCAGTCCCGTTCTCTAGAGGAATCTTTTTAAATACCCCCTGATTTTCACAGGTTACGTCATAAAATCTTCCCTCAGAAGACTTGTTTATGTAGTAATAATTTATTTTGCTAAGTTCTTCATTGTCAGATGAGAAGGCTTTATTGTCGGAAGTGATGAGAAATGTAGAAAAATTGCTTTCGCTGTAATTTATCGCTAAAAGTTTTTTGTGTATAATATCATAGCTATTAGTACTGTCAACATCATTTAAGGAAAAATTAAGCTTATCAATGAATAACTGGGAATATATGTTTCCCTTTTCTTCAATAAGTCTGGAGTAACCTATCATACTAGTCAATAAAACAGCAGAAATAAAAATAGGAACTATTTGAAGGAATATTTTGCTTCTAAGGCTAAACCTCATGCCTTGAAGCCCATGGCCATCAAATGTTTCGATCAGCAAGTGCTTGAATACTCTACTTGATATTATATAGGAAAATAATGAAAACAAAGATACAAAAGCAAAAACCAGTAACACTATTCTAAAATATATGGTGCTTCTATTAGTTAATGTGAAAATCAGTACAAGTATTGCTACAGAAATTGTGACAACTGCAATTTGTAAATAATATATCTTATTTGGTGCGCTTAGACAAGTTTTTCTTATTTCTTTTATTTTTTCATAGTCAGAGCTTTTTACCGCATCCCTCAAGTTGTTTAAAATTTTTAACACTTTCATAAGAAGCACGCTTGCCAAAAAAGAACCGATAATAACACACACTAGCTGTCTTAGAAAAATGGAAGAGCTTATAATCTTGCTTGCTTCGCGATAGTCAGGGGGATAATTAAGGACAGCCGGAAGCATACGGTTTAGAATTATTAGTGTTATAAAACTTACGAGGTTATGGATTAAAATAATCCACAACCTGCTATGGTTCAAAATATGTTCACTCATGTTGAAGCTTTGGATAACTGATTTTGCATTAAATCTTTTTCTGCCTGAATTCATAGGTTATCTCCTATTAAATAAAATGATATTCATTTATTTTTAGATATAAATGTAATATAGGGATATTTTGTACTCATTAGCCTATATTAAATATCGGCAGAAAAATATTTCTCAATAGTAATATGTTTACATAAAATGATTTTATTTTGATTTATTTTGTTATTTTGTATTAAAACTAATGTTAATTTCAACCAACTCAGTGCTGTTAAGAAACCTGATAGGCGGTCCCCAGGTACCCAACCCCGAGGAAACTATAAGCTGAAAATCCCCTTTTTTAAGATATCCCCAATCTTTTTCAAAAATGGCGTTTGTAATGAAATTAAATGGGAAAAATTGACCTCTATGGGTGTGGCCGGAAAGCTGCAAATCTATTGCCTCTCCAGCAGGCTCCTTTAAGTTGGATGGTTGATGGTCCAATAGGATAAGAGGCTTGGACTTATCCAACCCGGAAATTATTTGGGAGAGCGTGGCACGAGGTTGATTAAGGTGCCTTCCGGATCCCATATCTTCTCTTCCGATTATATAGATGGAGTCTTGTATGTTTACATAACTATCCCTTAGAACTTTTATACCTGCTTCGGTGAGGACCCTGGCGATTTCGTTACTGCTGCTTCCATAATACTCATGATTGCCGAGGCAGTAATAAACACCATACTTGGATTTTACTTGACGTAAGCTTTCCGGCATGTTTTGGTCAAGGAAAGGCTTTATATCATCATTGATCAAATCACCTGCAATAAATACAATATCAGGGTTTTTATCGTTAATCAAACCTACCATTTTATCAAGCTGACCTTTCCTTACCAAGGTACCTAAGTGGATATCCGAGACCATGACGGCATGAAGATTTTTTATACTGCCTCCATCCTTATTAATGCTTATATCGTACTTGACTGTTATAGGGTTTCTGGCCTGCCAGGTCCCTATAATAAGAATTAACGCAACTAACGCTGAAGTAGACGCTATGACAATATTTGACATGTGGCTGGTTTTAAGGTGAGAAGGTATGAATGACAGCCATCTGTCAAGTGCGAATATAAGCTTAATGATCAGTATAATAATGCCAAAGTATACCATTGCTGCTATCCAATAAGAACCGACCAGAGAAAAAAGATAGCTTACAATTTCAGGCATAAACTTTGAAATAAACCTTTCAATTATAAAAGAGAAGGCAATGAGAAAGAAAATAGGCCAGTAAATTTTAGGACTGATTGAGGGTAATACACTATTTAAAAGTTGCAGGCCTTTAGCCCCAATATAATAATTGATACCTGTATACATTCCCAATACCAGCAGTATTGCAATAATAGATAAAAAAATCATAGAGACTTCCTTCCTTTGTTAGATTATTAGTACGATAAATACATTCTATAACCAAAACCAGAAGTATTCAAGTGTATTATAATTTAAGGTAATTTAAGTAAAATCATAATTTATATATTAAGATGAATTGTCATTTGGTCGATATAAAAATTGGATAACTATAAAATCTACATAGCTTTAAAAGAAATTGAGGAGAACAAGTATGATTCGAGGGCTATATACTTCCGGATGGAGTTTGATGGCGAACAGCAAAAAAATGGACGTTATATCAAATAATCTGGCCAATGCCGATACAAATGGATACAAAGAGGATATTACTGTCTTTGAAACCTTTCCAGAAATGTTGACAAGGAGAATTAATGACACAAAGAGTGCATCAAATCCTTCGGCAAAAGTAGGTAATATGCGGCTTGGAAGTGATGTAGGAGAAATATTTACCAACTATGAGCAGGGTAAAATGATAAGGACTCAAAATAATTTGGATTTTGCCATCCAGAATTCCAAATCTGCTTTTTTTACAGTAGGGAAACCCGGTGAGGATGGAAATATTACAGAGTATTACAGCAGAGACGGGGCATTTATATTAGATGCAAATAATCAATTGGTTACTAAGGATGGCTTTTATGTAATGGGTGAAAATGGACCCATTACCTTAAGGGATGATAATTTTACAGTGAATAATGACGGATCTATCGTACAGGATGGGATTATTGTAGATAAGCTTAAGATAAGTGAATTTTCTGACACAAGATCTCTGAGAAAAATTGGCTCAAACCTTGTCGAAAAAGATGAAGCAACTGAGGAACAACCTTTTCAGGGCATAATATCCCAGGGGTTTCTTGAGGGCTCCAACATAAATGTGGTGAAGGAAATGGTGGATATGATTTCTGTTATGAGATCATATGAAGCAAATCAAAGGCTACTCCAGGCACAGGACAGTACCTTGGAAAAAGTGGTCAACCAGGTTGGAAGTGTAAGATAGAGGAGGAATAACCTATGATGAGAGCATTATGGACAGCAGGTGGAGGAATGGCAGCACAGCAGTTTAATGTTGATGTGATATCCAATAACCTTGCGAATGTAAATACTACAGGATACAAAAAAGAGAGGGCTGAATTCAAGGATCTTTTGTATGAAACAGTTAACAAAGCATATATGCTAAACGGCACAGGTAAGCCTGTGAACCTTCAAGTGGGCCATGGTGCCGCTGCCGTTGCAACAGTAAAGAACTTTAGTTCAGGAAGTCTTGAAAAGACTGATAATGCACTTGATTTTGCCATTAATGGGGATGCATTTTTTATGATAAAGGGGCCTACAGGGGAAACAGTCTTTTCTAAAGATGGAAGCTTCAAGATCGGGTTAGGCGATGAGGGAAATATGCTGACCACTTCAGACGGGCTGCAGGTGCTTGATGATACCGGTAATCCTATTGTTTTAAATATTGAATTGTCAAAACTAAATGTTACATCAAGCGGAGAATTGACATATATTGATGAAACTGGGGCAGTAGCATCATTAGGACAGAGAATCGGAATGGTTAAGTTTCCGAACAGACAAGGCTTGGAAGCTATCGGAAGCAATCTATTCAAGCAAAACTCCGCTTCAGGTGCACCTGTTCTAGATGAGGAACTCGGTGATAGGAGTTCACTTCAGCAGGGATATCTTGAAGCGTCAAATGTTCAAGTTGTCGAAGAAATGGTAAAACTCATTGTTGCACAGAGAGCATATGAAATAAACTCCAAAGCAATTCAGTCTGCAGATGAAATGCTTGGCCTTGCAAATAACCTGAGAAAGTAAGTTTCTAAAAAATAATTGAAGTCAGGTGATGCCATATGAATATTAAAAGTACGGGAAGCATTAATGAATTACCAACCAATAACAATAACCGGTTTAACAAAGAAAACTTGATAGATGATAATTTTGCAAAGCAGCTTAACAGTATTTTGGAGAAAAGTGATGATAAGGAGCTTAAGAAGGTATGCAGGGATTTTGAGGGAGTGCTATTGCAGATGATGTATAAGGAAATGCGTGCCACAGTTCCAAAATCAGGCTTTATACAGGAAGACTACGGGAAAAAAGTGTATGAGTCAATGCTGGATGAAAAGATTGTTGATTCGGCAGTGAATAGCGGGGGCATAGGGCTTGGCGATGCACTATACAAACTTTTGAAAGCAAAAACATAATATTTTAACTTTTCTACTTGAAAGCATTGTGATATAATGTTAGAAGTTTTTGGGAACTAATTATATAAAGAGGTGCTAAGATGCTTTCAAGTGTTGATATTCAAAAGATCATTCCACACAGATATCCATTTTTGCTGGTTGATAGAATAATTGAGGTTGAACCGGGCAAAAGTGCTGTTGGGATTAAAAACGTTACGGTAAATGAGCCTTTCTTCCAAGGGCATTTTCCCGGAAATCCCATTATGCCGGGTGTACTTATAGTTGAGGCTCTTGCTCAAACTGCCTGTGTAGCCGGCCTTTTAGTCGACCAGAATAAAGGCAAGCTTGGAATGTTTACCGGCTTTGAGTCAATTAAATTCAGAAGACCTGTTGTTCCTGGTGACACACTCAGGCTTGAGGTGGAATTATCTGCATTCAAGCTTGGAATGGGAAAAGCAAAGGTTCTTGCAACAGTAGAGGGTGAAGTTGCAGCACAAGGCGAAATCAAGTTTGCTATGGTTGACCCTGACAAGCTGAACAAGTAAAAGTATTTAAAAATGGGGCTGTTACTTTGTAACAGCCCCTTATAGTATCAATAGATACTACAAGTACCAAATCTGTAATTATTTACTCATGGCTTAAGGAAGATTTCTCCTACCTTGTAAATATCCCCTGCTCCCATAGTGATTATAAGATCTCCGGGTGATGCCTTCTCGTGAAGGTAATTTGCAATATCCTCAAAATGTTTTATGTATTTTGCTTTTGGGGAAACTTCGTTAATCTTTTCACTGAGAATTAAGGAGTTTATTTCTCCGTTATCAGGTTCACGGGCTGCATAAATATCTGAAACAATTACATAATCAGCATCACTAAAAGAGTTTGAAAAATCATTTAGCAAAGCTTTGGTTCTGGTATAAGTGTGTGGTTGGAAAATACACCACAGCTTATTATGGGGTACGTTTTTCGCAGCATTTAGGGTTGCAACAATTTCAGAGGGATGATGTGCATAGTCGTCTATGACCTTTATATCATTTGAAAATCCTTTTAACTCAAATCTTCTATGTGTTCCCGAGAATTTTTGAAGACCGCTTTTCACGAAGTCAATGCTGCAGCCCACAGTAAAACATGCAGCGGCGGCTGCAAGTGAGTTGCTTACATTATGAATGCCAGGCACACCAAGATTGATTCTTCCGATTTCTTCGTTCGATTTAAACAGAGTATAAGATCCAAGGCCGTTTTCATCAAAATTTATATCCCTTGCCTGCCATAATGCATCTTCAGAATTAATGCCATAGGTTATTATATTGCAGTCAATCTTATCTAAGAGATCTTTTACATTGCTGTCATCGGCACATGCGATAAGAAAACCTTCATTAGGAATCAGTCTGGCAAACTTTAAAAAGGATTCTTTTATGTGATCAAGTCCTTTAAAGTAATCCAGATGATCTGCTTCGATATTTAGTATTATGCCCATGAAGGGAAAGAATTTAAGAAAGCTTTCAACATATTCACATGCTTCAGCGATAAAGTACTTATTTCCTCCTATTTTTGTATTGCCGCCGATGGCATTCAGCTCCCCGCCTATGTGCACCGTCGGGTCCATGCCTGCCTCCATCATTATCATAGTTACCATGGATGTGGTTGTAGTTTTTCCATGAGTTCCTGAAACGTTTATACTAAAAGGATACTGCTTCATTATTTGGCCTAGCAGCACCGATCTCTCAATTGTTTTTATACCAAGCCCTTGTGATTTTACAAGCTCCGGATTATCCTTTTTTACTGCAGCGGTATAAATTACCAAATCAGGATTCTCTATATTATCGCTGCTATGCCCGTTAAAAAACTTAATTCCCATAGACTGGAGTCTATCTGTTATACTTGAAGCTTTCATATCAGAGCCTGAGATTTCGTAACCCTGGCTGAGTAAAATTTCTGCCAAACCACTCATGCTAATACCGCCGATACCGACAAAATGTATTTTTTTAATGATTTTCGGGTCTAGTAAATTTTTTTCTGTCAATGCTAACACTCCTTTAAAATCGATAAATTATGTGAAAAACTTTGCATATTCTTTAAATTATTGGTTTTATTATATGCAAAATGGAACTATTTTATTATTTTATTAGTACTTAGAAAGTATAGTGTATTATAATCCGAATAATTATTAAAAAAAGTATTAAAATATTCGCTATAATATTATATAATAAAAACCAATACTGTTAAAAGAAAATGTTTTGTAAAACGAGAGGGAAAATGGATAAACTTCAAAGAAACGAACGTATTGGAATTTTAATGAAATTATTAACCGATTCGCCTGGAAAGATTTTTACCCTTGGAAACTTTATGGAAATTACTGGTTCGGCAAAGTCTACCATAAGTGAAGATATTGATATAATTCAGGATATATTGGATAAATTTGATCTTGGCATGATAGTATCCATACCGGGTGCTTCCGGCGGCATAAGATATATACCTTCAATCAGCAGCGAAAAGGCTGATTCGGTTACCCGAATTCTTTGTGAGGAGCTCTCCAAGAAGGAGAGGATACTTCCAGGCGGGTTTGTTTATATGCTCGATGTGATATATAATCCCGTAAAAACAGAAAATATTGGGCGTATTTTTACAAGACAATTTTATAAAAAAGATGTCGATTATGTAATAACTGTTGAAACCAAGGGTATACCACTGGCTTTTGCAACCGCAAGATTTCTCAATGTGCCCCTCATTATAGTAAGGCACAATAATGAGGCCACTGATGGAGCTTCAGTTAACATAAACTATGTGTCAGGGTCTAAAAAAAAGCTGCAAACCATGGTTTTATCATTGAAAGCACTAAAAAGAAACTCAAAGCTGTTATTTATAGATGATTTCATGAAGGGCGGAGGCACCGCAAAGGGCATCATGGAGCTGGCAAAGGAGTTTGAATGCGAGGTAGCAGGTATAGGGGTATTGATAAAGACCGCAGTGCCGGATAAAAAACTGGTAGATGATTATTTTTCAATACTTACCCTTGATACTGTCGATGAAGAAAAGGGTATAATAAATATAAGCCCCAGCAAATAAACGAGTATTTTTTACACAATTTTCGATGATTGGATTATAATTACATGCAGTACCTTATTCCAATTTTGAAAAATAGAGCTAATCTATGCTGAAGAATGATAATTGTTCGGGCAAAATTTCTGAAATATTCAAAAATGGTCAAAAAAATTTAAAAAGGTAGAGGAATTTATTAAAACAAGAAGGAAAAAATAAATTTATATCGAATATAAAATAATAATCAGATGTAAACAATTAATTATTCCATAATATTAACGGAAGGTGGTAAGCATAAATGGAGATTACTGATGTTCGCATTAGGAAAATTGATGCTGAAGGTAAGATGAAGGCGGTTGTGTCTGTGACCTTTGACAATGAGTTTGTTGTGCATGATATAAAAATTATTGAAAGTCAGAACGGTATGTTTATCGCAATGCCAAGCAGAAAGACGCCGGACGGCGAATTTAGGGACATTGCACATCCGGTAAATGCTGTAACAAGAGAAAAAATCCAAACAGCGATTTTGGAAAAATATGAAACTACAACTGTAAACGAGTAAAAAGCAAAAGACACTTGAAAAAAGTGTCTTTTTTATTTGCCCGGAATTTTGCAGAAAATTTTTTTCTTGTTCTTAATTACCGTTGAAAAATAGATAGAAAAGTGAGAAAATATATTTGGTCTATAAACCTTTAGTCATGATCAAAAAATAACTTCCGCTATAAATTTGGCTCATGTGTTGACTTAACTCGTCAACACCCTCTCAAAAGCGGAAGTAATTTTTCATTCATGTCTTAGTGCCATGATGATTATTATAATATTATATAACTTTAATTCTTGACTGTATGTAATGGAAGGGGTATTTAAATGGAGCATATAATGGCGGTTGTTTTAGCTGCAGGTGAAGGAAAGAGGATGAAGTCCAAAAATTCAAAGGTTATACATAAGATATGTGGAAAAACACTTGTAGAATGGGTAGTCGATGCAGCGGGCAGTTGCGGAATAAAGGAAAGTGTTATTGTAGTGGGGCATAGGCAGGATCAGGTGAGGGATTGTCTAAAGGACCGTGTATCCTATGCAGTTCAGGAGAAACAGCTTGGTACAGGTCATGCGGTAATGCAGGCAGAAAAGTACCTAGAAGGCAAAGAAGGGCATGTTATCATTCTTTGCGGGGATACACCTCTCATTACAAGTGATACAATTGACAAAACTATAAAGTTTCATATCGGAAATAAATGTGGTGCAACGGTAATAACAGCGGACTTTGAAGATCCTACAGGGTATGGCAGGATTGTCCGTGATTCAAATGGAAATGTATTAAAAATTGTTGAGGATAAGGATGCAAATATAGAAGAAAAAAATATAAGGGAAATAAACTCAGGCATTTATTGCTTTAATATAAAAGATCTTCTCACCAGCCTCAAGGAATTAAACAATAACAATGTACAGGGAGAGTATTACTTGACCGATACCCTCGAAATAATTCTTAAAAAAGGATCGAAGGTGGGAGCGGTAAAAATATCTGACCCGTCAGAAATATTAGGTATAAATGACAGAGTACAGCTTTCTAAGGCAGGAGAAATAATTAGAAATAGGGTATTGGAAATGCATATGAGGGCGGGGGTTACAATTATTGACCCTAAATCCGTTTATATAGATGATGGAGTGAAGATAGGAATGGATACAATTATTTACCCAGGATCATATATAGAAACTGGAAGTATAATTGGGGAAGAAGCTATAATAGGGCCTAACAGTAGAGTAGTCGGTTCAATCATAGGTAATATTACAGAAATTAACAATTCTGTAATTATTGACAGTAAAGTTGGAAACAACACTCATATAGGTCCTTTTGCGTATCTAAGACCTGGAAGTAAAATTGGAAATAATGTAAAAATAGGGGATTTTGTTGAGGTTAAAAAATCTGTTATAGGTGATGATACCAAGGTCTCCCACCTCACTTACATTGGAGACGCGGAGGTTGGAAACAACGTAAACCTGGGGTGTGGCGTTGTTGTTGTAAATTATGACGGGAAAAATAAAAATAAGACCATAATTGGTGATAATGCGTTTGTAGGATGCAATGTAAATCTGATTTCACCTGTTACAGTTAAAGATAACGCTTATGTCGCAGCGGGTTCAACTATTACTGAGGAGGTGCCTGAGAATTCATTGGCAATTGCCAGAAGCAGGCAGGTAAACAAGGAAGATTGGGTTGTTAAAAAGGGTATGCAAAGGACTAAGAAAAAATAAACGCCTTATGATATTACGGTGTTTTATATAAATTTTTTTAAAAAATAAAAAGTTGGTGAATGATTATCAACTAAATGTACATTTAATTGTTCTTTGAAAGGGGAAAAATAATGAATCTGCATGGTAAGGATATTAAAATTTTCACTGGGAGTTCCAATTATGGGCTGGCTAAGGAAATAGCCGAGAGGATAGGTTTACCCCTCGGTGCTGCTCATGTAGGAAAATTTAGCGATGGTGAAACTGCCATAAATATTGATGAGGTTGTTAGAGGTTCGGATGTATTTATAGTACAATCTACATGTCATCCGGTTAATGATAATTTGGTAGAGTTGCTGGTTATGATAGATGCTTTAAAAAGGGCTTCAGCTGGGAGAATAACGGCGGTTATGCCATATTTTGGATATGCAAGGCAAGATAGGAAAGCCAAGGCGAGGGATCCCATTTCTGCGAAGCTAATAGCCAACCTTATGACAGTTGCCGGAGCAGACAGAGTCTTAACAATGGACCTTCATGCACCCCAGCTTCAAGGCTTCTTTGATATTCCTGTTGACCACTTGCTGGGAGTGCCTCTATTGGCTCAATATTTCAAAGAAAAGTTTGCAGGACAGGAGGATGTTGTTGTTGTTTCTCCTGATGTAGGAAGCGTGGGTAGATCAAGGAAGTTTGCGGAAAGGATAGACGCACCTATTGCCATAATAGACAAGCGAAGGCCTAAGGCAAATGAATGTGAGATTATGAACGTCATAGGCGATGTAAAAGGAAAGACCCTCGTTTTGGTGGACGACCTTATAGATACTGCCGGAACTATGGTAAATGGCATACAGGCACTACTGGATATGGGTGCAAAAGAAGTGTATGCATGCTGTACCCATGCTGTTTTATCGGGACCTGCAATCGAAAGGATCGAGAAATCTCCAATTAAGGAATTGGTAATGTTAAATACCATTGCTCTTCCGCCTGAGAAGAGATTGGACAAGATTAAAGTGATTTCTGTAGCTGAAATATTTGCTGAAGCTATTGAAAGAATTTATGGAGATATCTCCATAAGTACTTTATTTACACAGCAATAATTTACAACTATTCAATATACCATTGTCATGTACTATATGCCGGTATATCAGATAGATTAAAAACCGTTAAGGGTTGATACCTTTATCGGTTTTTTTATGTCTAAAAAATTACGGTGAATTCTAGGTTCTTCCGCAATTTTGGGTACTAATATATTGAATACTGCTCTTAACAATGATATACTATGAGCAACTAAAACATGGTGGTGATGCTCATTGACACGAATGGTAGATTTGCAGAATTTCTATCCTACGGACATCCAAATTACTATGAAATCTGAAACGTCCAATCAAATTATAATTAACATGAAGTCGAGAACTAAAAGCCAAATATGCCCTAAATGCGGGTGTGAATCAACAAAAAGACATAGCACATATACAAGAAAAATTATTGATTTACCATTACTCGGCAAAGCAGTATTACTTAACATTACAGCATATAAGTATGATTGTGAAAGGGAATCGTGTGATCAAAAAGTATTTTGTGAAGAACTAAGCGGATTCACTGGTAAATATAGAAGAATGACGTCTCGTTGTGAAGATTTAATTGCATCAATAGCACTAAATACAAGTTGTGAAGCCGCATCATCCATATGTAAACATATGGGAATTGCTGTTAGTGGAGATACTGTTATAAGAATATTATTAAGAAATGTTAATATAGAAGCAAAATGTGGCGAAGTAATCGGTGTTGATGATTGGGCATTTAAAAAAAGAGGCAAATATGGAACTATAATATGTGATTGCGAAACTGGTAAACCTGTCGCTTTACTTGATGGAAGAGACGGGATAGAGCTGAAGAAGTGGCTTCAGAGTAACAAACACATAAAGACTGTTAATCGGGATCGAGCTGGGAGCTATGCTAAAGCAATATCTGAAGCATTACCTAATGCAATTCAGGTTGCAGATAGGTTTCACCTTCACCAAAATTTATTGACAGCAGTAAAGGATGCACTAAAAGGAGTTTTGCCTGAAAAAATTGATGTAACGGACTATAGCGATAACACTGAAAATCAAAATTTCATTCAAGATAACTCTAAAAAAAACTAAAAAAGCTGAGTCTAGGGTTAGCGAAAGTGAAGGAAGAAGGAAGGAGGAAATTATCCAGATGCAGACCTTATTTGCAGAAGGATATTCAAAAAAGGAGATAGCTAGGATCTTAAAGACATGGCCTAAAAGAGTGAGAAAATACTTACAGGGCGATCCAGAAAACCTCAGCAAACATGGAAATAAGAATATTAAAAGATACTCTATTCTTGATGAATATACTGATAAAATTCAAAAAATGCTTTCAGATAAAATGCCATACAAGGATATTTTGAAAGCTTTAAAAAGTGGTGGATATACAGGTGGGCAAACAATACTTTATCGTTACTGTGGTAGTCTAAAGAAAGATATTAATTTTAGCAAAGATAAAAAGTCTGAGGTAACCAAGAGGTTTGTTAAGAAACAGGATTTAATAAAATATATCTGGTCTCGTAAAGAAATTGATGAGAAAGATAGAATTATTATATATGAAAAGTATCCAGATACCTTAATTATCGAAGAATGTGTCAAAGATTTTCGTGATGTGTTTATACAGAAAACTACTTCTTCACTCCATAACTTTATTGAAAAATATATAAAGTGTAGTATAAGTAACTTAAAATCCTTTGCTAATGGTTTGATTAAAGATATTTCTGCTGTAGAGCAAGCTGTAATTAGTCCTTATAGCAATGGAGTTACAGAAGGAAATAATCATAGACTTAAGTTGATAAAGCGGCTCATGTATGGGAGGGCAAAATTGCCACTTTTGAGAGCAAAGGTTATACCAAGACCATTTTTTTATACCCGATGGTACCCAAAATTGCGGAAGAACCCAATTTTACTTGACAATCTACAGTCTGATAGTAGTGAAATTGTAATTCAAGATTAAGTATAGAGAGTAAACGGTGGAAGTGTGTCCTGAAGAGGAGATTGCGAGGAAAGCATTTAGATGCTTAGCCTGCCTTGCAAAATCAGAAAAACGCCTGTTTTACCACTGGCAAATGGGAATATGTCCAACGATCGGACAACAAGAGCCGTATGACAGGACAACTGTCACGTATGGTTCTGTGAGAAGCTTGGGGTGAAAGTACCCGGGGTTTACTCGACCATCATCAAAAAGATTGCAAAAGAAGGATTTTATTTAAAATCAGCTCAAATGTTTGACCAGTTGAGCTGATTTTTTTATAATGCGTAGGGTGTTCCATCGTTTACATTATTTCTTTATGCATTTATACAATACAGTAAACAACTCAGCTCTGGTGATGCTGTTTCCAGGTTTGAATGTATTGTCTGGGTAACCTTTGATAAGTTCCATTTCAGTGGCTTTAGCAATAAAATTGTATGACCACTTCTGGATATCCTTAACATCCTTGAATTTGAGCTCTTTTGTGGACTCACCAAGCTTAAATGCTCTCATGATCATTGTTAGTGCTTCCTGCCTGCTGCATTCCTTATTTGGCAAGAATGTCTTGTCGGCATTTCCCTGAATGATTCCCTTTTCTTTTGCCAATGCAATGTAGCTTAATGCCCATGAAGGGATACTCTTTGCATCTGTAAAATCAACTTTGGCATCAGCAGAAGGCTTAAGTCCTAGGGCTTTAATTATTACAACCGCAAGTTCAGCTCTTGAAATGTTTTGATCCGGCTTGATTGTTCCATCTGCATAGCCGCTTATAATTCCTTTTGATATAAGATCGTTTATGTATTCCTTTGCCCAGTGACTTGATATATCACCCGCAGCAGGCTTTGGTGAATTTGGAATGCTTGTTGCACTTGGCTTTGCTGTTGCAGTAGGTGTCGTGGATGCTGAAGCAGTAACTGTAGGAGTCACAATAGGTGTTGGTGTTGCAGTGCTTTGAGAGCCTGGGTTGTTGTTATTGCCAGGGTTAGTTGTAGCAGTAGGTGTTACTGTGCTGCTAGGTGAAGGAGTTTCAACAGGAATTGCTGCTTCAGCAGTAAGTAGTATATTACCAAGGCCTGACAAGTTTTGCCATGAGTTTCCGGAAGCATCACACCAGATACTTACACTATCCCTTGATCCGTTATCATCTTCATCATTATTTACCTGAAGGTCAAAGCCTAAAAGGTCACCAGCTTCAGCTTTTATTGCAGTAAATGGTATTGCAGCCTCTACAATATATCCTTTTTCCGTTGTTTTAGCAGAAGACATGAATCCTTCTAGTGGGCCAGGGTTATATGAAACATCATTATCAAAATTTACTCTTATCTGGTAGTCATCTGCTTGATAAGAAGAAGTTTTACCATTATTCTGGTCTATAAATATTTCTATTGAATCTTGTTCATAGGCATTTGAGCTTGCTTTGCTAAGTTTACTGTCAGTTACTTCTGCAAGCACATAAAGAGTGTTTTCAGACCACAAGGTCTTGAATTTTGCAGTAGATCCTGATGAACCTGCAACCCAAACATCGGTGTTGTTGGCTTCGACTCCGTTCCAAAGACTGTCAACCTTGCCGTCAATTTTTGGAGTACCCTTCTTTACCTGTATGAGCTTTAATTCACCCTGCAAAGCTAAATATCCATATCCTGTTGTATCGGTATCAATCCTGTTCTTATAGTCATTCCAAACAACTACTGATGATAATACATCATCACTGTTGTAGTCTTTTACTCTGAAGTCAATTTCAAATTTGTCACCCTTTATAGGAGAGAGTGTTGAGATAGGAACAGCAACCTGTATCATATATCCGTTTTCATCCCTTTTGGTAATACTATAGACTTCACTTGTTACTGAGCCATAGACTTCACCGGTTACGGTATTGTCAGAAGCTATAGTCAGGTGAGTACTATCATTTCCTGAAGCTGTGTTTTTATCAAGGAATATTTCAAGACTGTCTTTTGTGCTTTCAGTATTGTCAGCCACCTGTGCGAGAATATAGAGTTTATCATTATCCCACATTGTTTTAACCTTTGCAGTTGTGCTCTCAGGGCCGTATACAGACTGAGTTACGTCAACAGCTTTTAGCGAGCTCCAAAGTATATCAACATCATTTCCTAAAACAGGAGAAGCCTTGTAAGCATTTAGCTGCTGTTTGTATACAGGTAAACTATCAGGATCGGTCAGTGCTATGTATGCAGGTTTTGCCTGAAGTCTTTTGTTAAATAATAGCGGAGCATTTGTTCTTTCAGGAACAGGGAAGTCATTAAGCCATGTCATTCCGTCATCTGTACCCCATAATGTAACAGAGTCCATAACACCTTTTTCAGCTTGTTCTTTTAAAAGGTCAAATAAATCCTTGTATCTCTTTGCCTGTGTCAATAATATCTCTTCAGTAACGGGTTTTATTGATTCACTATCATTTTTGTAAATGGAAATGTCAAGTTCTGTTATTTGAACTTTTACGCCTAAAGAAGCAATTTTCTCAATTGAATTTTTAATTTGTTCCATGGATGGAGTGTAATTGCTTATATGCATCTGGAATCCTACAACAAGCCTGTCTTTAGGAATTCCAGAATCCAATATGCGTTTTACGGTATCATACAAAGCATCTAATTTTCTTGAACTGGACTCTATTCCGTAATCGTTTATACAGAGTTTTACATCATTGTCGCCAAGTTCGGTGGCTTTATCGTATGCATATTTGAATGCTGCAATGATATAGTCGTCATCAACTTCGTCTTTATCTACGTCACCGATAATTTGCTTCCATTTTGAATCACGGAGCCCTACTCCATCAGAAATTACTTCGTTTACTACGTCATATGTATGGAATTTACCATTATACCTTGTCATAAAGGTATCAATGTGAGTTTTCATTCTTTCAAGAAGTTTTTCTCTTGAAGCAGGTTTGCTTGAATCGTCAGGATCGGTAAAGAACCAGTCCGGAGTTTGGCTATGCCATACAAATGTGTGTCCTCTAACAAGCATATTGTTCTTTTGTGCAAAATCAACAATTTTATCTGATTTTTCGAAAGTAAATATACCTTCAGTAAGTTGAATTTCTTCCGGTTTCATTACGTTTTCAGCAGTTAAGCTTGCATAATGTTTTTTAAGATATTGACTTAATGTAGGATCTTCGATCATATCAGGTCTTATAGCTGCTCCAATCGGGAAATATTGATCCCATACGCTGCGAAGTGAAGTTAGAGTAGGATCATAATCATAACCGGCAGGTTCGCTGCTTTCCTGAGATTTGAAGCTTACATCATCTACATAGAAATCAATGTATGATGGTAAATTATCTGTTTCTGCTGTTTCTACATAAAGCTGTATACCTTTATCAAAAATTGCACCAGAAGGAATGGTATAACTACCTTCGAGTTTTGTCCATTCACCTTTTGTAACCGTAACCTCGCTTACAGTATCATATTTATCACCATTTTCTTCTGCTCCATTATTCCATTGAACACTCAATTTAAATGTCATGGTTTCAGAATCAGATGCACCATTATACATGACCCAAGCTGTTCCAGTGTAAGTTTTACCTGCCACAGGATCTCCTTTACCGTTTCCAACAAGATTTTGAACAGCACCCTGCCATCCATTCTTTCTACCTGTAACCTTTAAACTTGAATTTCCACCATGCTTTATATCTGTGGCAGCTTCAATGGAAGCATCTCCTCTTGCATTCCAAAATTCTTTACCATTCTCAAAATCACCGTTATTGACTATGTCTTTGCCCTCTATTACTGGAGCATCAACGCCTACAGTAACATACATGGTCTTGTCGTTGGGGTTTATCGCAACACCCTTCTTCTTGAATAATTCGCTTAATGTTACAAATTTGTAGCCTTTGCTTAAGAGATCAGGAATTATTATATCAAGAGCTTCAGGTGTTGGATGAGGAAGGGGCTGAACGTCATGAAGCAATATTATTGAGCCGTCCTTTGCGCTGCTTATTATGGCATTTGCTCTTTGCTCGGCGGTTGTTGTCTGAGTCCAGTCATTTGCAGTTATACCGCTTGCAAAAGGCATGTCTATTACATCAAACATCGTATCACTTACAGAAAGGTTTGGTGGACGGAAAAACACTGGAGTTGTTCCAGAATACTGCTCTATAGCATAAGTAGTGTCTGCAACTGACTTCTTAACTTGTTCTGCAGTCATAGTTTTCATGTCAGCATAGCTCCATGAGTGGTTACCTATTTCATGGCCGGATGCAGCTACTCTCTTCACTGTAGCAGCAGTTGAATCATTTATTTTACTTCCTATCATGAAAAATGTGGCTGGAACATCATATTTATCAAGTTTGTCAAGTACTAATGCTGTAAGCGTATTATCCGGTCCGTCATCAAAGGTCAGGGCAACTAATTTATCATTGCTTGATGACCCGGCAGGTAAAAAGCTTACATCATCTGCATAGAAGTCAGTAAAAGAACCCGATTCGGATGTTTCAACATAAATTTGTACACCTTTGGAAATATCGGTACCTTCAGGAAGGGTATAGTCACCTTCAAGTAATGTCCACTGTCCTGCTGTGACATTTAGCTCTGCTGCAGTATCATACTTGTCTGAAGTACCGTCATGTCTTTTAACTGTGATCTTAAAAGTCACTTTGGTATCAGGCTCTCCCTTAAACATAACCCATGCAGAAGCATGATATGTACTTCCTGCTTCAGGAACATTGGGGTTATCTGTAAGAACCTGTGCTACGCCGTTCCATGGATTTGTTCTTCCGTTAGTCTTAACACTGGAGCTTCCGCTGTGCTTTTCATCTGTGACAGAAACCAGTTGGGAACCGCCATTGCTGTGCCAGTAGTTTGTGCCATTTTCCATATTACCGTTTACAACGAGGTCTTGCGTGCCAGCTCCAAATGCCGTTAAGTTCATAGTTGACATAAGGCTTAGCATCATAATGATTGATAGAGTAAGACTTATACACTTGTTGATCCTTCTTTTGGACATCATTAAAACTCCCCCTTGATACTAGTATTTTTCTTCATTTTAAAATGGTGTGTTTCTTTGAATAAACTAAAATTTGCTCCTTTCCATAAAGTGTACATCATTTATTTTACATTATTAAGTATCATGTGAAAATATGAAATTTGTTAAAATTTTCTGAACTTTCATTAAAATTTAATCCTTTATAAGACCAAAACTTAAACTGACGCCGTTTGTTAGAAATCTTGAACATAGGATATAAACTAAAATAACAGGTAGAGTGAATACCGCAAGGGTAGCATACATTGCACCAAAATCATTTCCGTAAATTCCTTTGCTTAATGCAGTCATTATAGGAACCGTATATAAGCTTTGACTTTCCAAAATCGTTGTAGGGATAAGATAGCTGTTCCAGACCGAGAAAAAGGTAAACATGGACATAGTTGCAATAGCAGGAATTATAGCAGGCAGAACAATAAAGTGGTAGATTTTAAGCTCACTGCAGCCGTCGATTCTGGCAGAATCCATTAAAGAATCAGGGATTGTATTTTCAATATAATATTTAACAAAAAAAACGAAAAGGGAATTGGCAATGTAAGGTATGATCAGCGGCCAGAGGGTATCTTTGAGGTTTAAAAAGGTGCAAACCTTCAAGAATCCTACAAATCCTATCTGTTGAGGTATGATCAGTGATAAGAAAACGACAGCAAACAAATAATTTTTACCCTTAAAATTATATTTTGCAAATCCATAAGCAGTTATCCCCCCAAAGTAAGCTGACAGGAAAGTAGCCGGAATAGCTGCTATAAGACTGTTTTTAAGACCCCCTAATACATCTACAATAGTGGTTAATCTTTCTAAGTTATTAAGAAATTCACTACCAGGAAAAAATGCCATGCCTTGAGCTATATCAATAGGGCTACGAGTAGCATAGGTTATCATGAAATAAAACGGCATAAGGCAAAAAAGTGAAACTGCGATTAATAAAATATGTGATAATACTTTGCCCGTCATATACATATTCTTTCTTTTCAGTTGCTGATTATGCAGATTTTTTAGAGGTGGCGTACTTTCGTTAATGGTATTTCCCATAATTATTTCCCCCATGCATTATTAAAATGAAAAACAATTAATATAAAACTAATGAATAAGAGTGCTTTTGGAATATTTTATTTAATGTTAACATATTAACAGATTTCTGTAAATTGTATAGCAGGGTTATAAGGGTTATAGAGGGTTATAGGACCTGAAGACCTAGCAACAAACCAACCTATGGAACTATTTATTTTGAAATACTCATAATATATAATTAAAGATGTAAACATTATGTAAACTTTATCTTAATGATCACTACTCCCATTCTGAATTAAAAACATATCTATATTAACATTTTAATACAAAAGGAGAAAAATTATGAGAAACAAAAGAATTTGGTTATTTACCCTTATTGTAATTTCCATTTTATCTATTAATATTGTAAATGTATTTGCATCTTCTGAAACCCTGTCGGCACCGACCCTTTCATTTTCACCAATGGCTCCTACAAACGGAAATGTAACTGTCACAATATATTATCCCAAAACAGCGGTTTTAAAGCAGTATAGGTTGGGTACCGGAGGTATCTGGACCACATATTCTGCTCCAGTGGTCCTGACCTCCAATGCATATGTCTATGCCCGATATCAAAATAAATCAGGTGCCTGGTCACCTCTCGGCGGATATCCAATAAAGAATATAGATAAAACCCCTCCCGAAAATCCCACTTTTGCAGCATCCTCAAATACACCTACAAACCAAAACGTATCAATTTCTATAAACTTCAGTACTGATTCTGTAAGCAAACAATATAAATTAGATGGAAGTACAGAATGGGTAAGCTATACCGAGCCTGTTATACTAACAGCAAATAGTATCATCTATGCGAAAGCATCGGATAGTGTAGGAAATTGGTCTTCTGTAGAAAGTTATTCCGTTTCAAATATTGATAAGACCCCACCAAGCTTACCGATAATCACCGCGAACATTGTTAGACCAACAAATGCAGGGGTTGATATAACAATTGATTATTCCCATGATTCTTATATTAAGCAGTATAGGGTAGGGGATGAGGGAGTATGGACGGATTATAACGGATCAATTTTGATAGGTTCAAACACAACGGTATATGCAAAAGCCTCTGATAACGCCGGAAACTGGACGGAGGAAGTGAGCTTTGTCATAAGCAATATTGATACAAATCCTCCTGAAAAGCCTGCCATAGCTGCCTCAACAACAGCTTTAACCGATAACCCTGTGGTTGTATCAATAGATTTCTCTTCAGATTCAACAATCAGACAACATAAAATTGGTGACATGGGTGTTTGGATGGATTATACAGCTCCTTTTTCGGTAAACACCAATAAAACAGTGTACGCCAGAGCAGCTGATCAGGTAGGTAACTGGAGTCTGGAAGCAAGCTTTGGTGTTATGAATATAAGAAAAACAGTAATGGGGTATACAGTTAAAAACTATTCCACAGATGTGTCATCGTATAACTCCCTTTCAGCTAACGCTGCAGTTATAAACGAGATTGCAACAGCCACATTCAGTATTGACGGTATAGGTAATCTTATAGGTGCAGCCCCTATGGATCAGATGAATTATGCAAACAATAATGGCATTAGAACAAAACTTATGGTAAGCAACAACTTCGATGTAAATATTGCAAGGCAGCTCCTCGACAGCCCCGTAAACAGGCAGACCTTAAAAAATAATATACTTAATTTATTGAAGTTATATAATTATACAGGCGTTGATATAGATATTGAAAATATTCCTGCTGCTTGCAGAAATAACTTTACCGCCTTCATGAGTGAAATATATAGCACATTAAAGCCGTTGGGCTACGGGGTTTCGGTAGCGGTTCAGCCAAAAACTTATGATTCACCAAATGCAACTTGGAACTACGCATTTGACTACAAGGCACTGGCTCAGTATGCAGATTTTCTGATGATTATGGCCTATGATGAACACTACGCAGGCGGTACTCCAGGAGCAGTAGCTTCAATAAACTGGGTTACAAACGTAATTGATTACGCTCTTTCAATTGTTCCAAAGGAAAAAATAATTCTTGGCCTGGCAGCCTACGGTTATGACTGGGGAGGCACAGCAACAAAATCATATTCAATCAATGGATGCTACAATATAGCAAATCAATACGGTGCTGTAATAAAATTTGATAATACAACAAAATCCAAATACTTTACATATACAGCTAATGGAGAAGCAAGAACAGTATGGTTTGAGGATGGGGAGACTATAGCATATAAGCTTGATCTTGCAATTGCCAGGGACATAAAAGGTATTGGCATCTGGAGACTGGGACTTGAAAACTCAAATTACTGGACCACCATAAAATCAAAGCTCAATAAGTAAGAACTGATAAAATAATTTTAAAAAATGCCGGTTTGCTATAATTAATATGATTATTTGGCAGCCGGCATTTATTGTTTTAATAAATTAGCAGCAAATTATGAAGCTGCCAAATAGTTGTAACATGTGTTTCTTATATGATATAATTTCAATGGAATATAGGATTTAGAAGCCTTGGAATATCAGGTTTAGTAATTATGAAGAAAGTAAAATTTAATTTGTTTAGGGGTGTAATATTTAATAATGAAAAGAAGAGTTCTTTTATTGCTTTTATTGGTTTTAATTATTATTACGGGTAGTATAGATACAAATGCTACAGAACTTGTTCTGAAAATAAATAATCCTAAAATGGTAATAGATAATGATGAAATGGATATAGAGTATTGGGAAAATACAGCCCCTGTAATAGTGAACGGCAGAAGTATGTTGCCAATCAGACCAGTAATCGAGGTTTTAGGCGGAGTTGTTCGTTGGGATGATGAGGACAGAAAGGTTACAATAGAATATAATGACAGAAAAATTGAAATGTGGCTTAATGTAAAGCTAATGAAAGTTGACGGTGAGGATAGGTATTTTGATGTTCCGCCTATGAGTATAAGCGGGCGTACTATGGTACCTTTACGTTTCGTTTCGGAAAGCCTTGGTTTTGAGATATCCTGGGATGGTAAAAACAAGAAAATTTCCATAAAAACTAACCAAAATGATTTTGCAAAATATCAAGGAGAAATATCCTTTTGGCATTACAATGCTGAGGAAGCAGTTGGTATTGTTAAGGCGTTTAATAACAGATACCCCAATGTAAAAGTAAATTTATCGGTTAATCCTCTTAAAGATATGGTATATCAAAACAAATTGACCTCTGCAATAAAGGCTGGTTCTGGTGTTCCTGACGTTTTTCCGTCTGAAGCTTCCTTTGTAAAAAAATTTGTGGATGATGAAGAAATTTATACGGACTTAAGTGATATATCAAATGATATTCTAGTAAACATGGTACCATATACAGTTGATATTGGTACGGACTATACTGGAAGGCTTAAGGTACTGACCAATCAATTGTCGGTGGGGGCATTCTTATACAAAAAATCAGTTGCCGAAAAATATTTGGGGACAAGCGATTCAAATAAGATAGCAGACATGCTTTCTTCAGAAGATAATATGCTGGAAACTGCGAAAAAGCTAAAGGTAAAAAGTAAGGGAAAGGTAGCGTTATTTTCTTCATGGGAAGATCTTAAAAAAATGTATTTGGGAGGCCGGTCAGAAGGCTGGGTCATTGACGGGAAACTGACAATTGACCAAAATGTCCTTAACTTTATTGATTTTAGTAAAAAGATAAAAGAAAATAAATATGAGGCTGGCTATAGTGAGGGTACTAGCAGCGTTAATGCCGCTATAGCCGGTGATGAAAATTTTCTTGCAACTGTTTGCCCTTCATCAGATATATATTGGGTAATAAACAAAAATGATAAAAAAGCCTTTGAGGGTGGAAGATGGGGGATTGCTAAGCCACCAATTCCGTTTGGATGTGGCGGCACATGGTACGGGATTAGTAACAACTCAGAGGTAAAGGACTTGTCCTGGAGATTTTTGAAATTCCTGACAATTGATACTTATGCCATGAAGGAATGGGCAGTAAAATATGAGAATTTACCTAATAATTTATATTTATTGAGCCAAGGAATTCCAAATAATAGGACTGTTGATGTCAACATGCATGAATTTTTCGGGCCCTTAATAAAAGATGTTAATTATCGTATTTATACTAAATACGATGATAATATTAACAATAATTTTAATCAGTATATAAATGCATATCTTGATGGGAAAATATCATCAAAAGAAGAATTTTTTAAACAATTTAAGAGTGATGTGCAGATTTTATACCCTGAAATAGTAGTTGAATAGATATTATTGTTTTATTGGCAGGCTTGACCGCCTTTTATAACAGGAAGTGATTTGGTTACAAAATTATTGACTGAGGACCTTAAAAATATAACAGGTGGGTACTTGATTTTAGATAGTGATGTTGAGAGTGCTGTAAAAAACCGGAAGATATAATTATGGAAAAGAGAAGTGAGCTAAAAATGGTAAGCAAGATTTAGAAGAAGGGTCCACCATAGCCCTGCTCTAGACTTGCTTAGGTGTCTTAACTTTAACTAGATAAATACAATATACAATAAGAAAAGCGATCAGGAATACACTAGAAATTCTATACATCATAGCGTAATTAGTCTCCCTTGCAATACTTCCTAAAATCATAGACCCTCCACCAATTCCTAAATCAAATGCCGAGAAGAAAGTTGAATTTGCAGCACCCCGTCTATTTGGTGCAGCACGGTTAATAACCCATGCTTGCAATGTTGGTTGGATGGCTCCCATACCAACTCCGTATAAAATTGCTGCTATAGATAAAAGAATGGTTGATGATGCATATGATAAGGACAAGACTCCTGCTAGGACAAAGAACGTCCCAGGAATCACCACAAAGGAATGCCCTTTTTTGTCAAATAGCTTCCCGGATACAGTACGAACCAGAAATGAGCCTAATGCAAAAAATAGGAAAAACCATCCTACATTTTTGATACCTGTTTCGTTACTAAATAATGTAATAAAACTTACAATTCCACCATAAACCACACCTAAAAGCAGCAGCAAAGTTGAAGGGAAAAGAGATGTTTTTTCTATAAGTCTTGCTATGAATGGGGTTTGCTGACTTGTGCTTTCTCCTCTTTCCACCTTAGGTGGTGTAACCCATAACATTAGTAAAAGAGAAAGGAACGCACTTATTGTTGCAAAAATTAGAACCGCACTAAAATTAAAGGAATTCATCAACCCAATCCCAATTGTAGGCCCTAAAGCTCCGGAAAGAAGCGTAGAAAAACCAAAGTAGCCGATTCCTTCCCCCCTACGGTTTGTTGGTACTATATCTGATACCAGTGACCCAAATGCTGCTGTCGAAATTCCCCATCCAACTCCATGTATAATTCGGACAAGTAAAATTGACACAACAGTAGTAGCAAAAAAATAGATAACCATAGTAATTAGAGAAATAACTAGTCCGACATATAAAATCTTTTTTCTGCCTACTATATCCGAGGCAGTGCCCGAAAAAGGACGAATGATTAAGGCTGAAATCGTAAGAATACCGATTACCAATCCCACGTCTGAGCTACTCCCTGAATGCTGGGAGACATATACAGGAAGAGTTGGAATAAGTATCTGAAACCCCAAGTAAGTAAATAAACTGGATAATAATATAATGATATAGTTTCTCGTCCATAGTAATTCTCTTTTAACTGAGTTTGTCTCTGTCATCATTTTTACCTCTCTTACTTATTATTTATAAAAAAATTCATCTAACAATATTAAACTTATTAAAGAATGTATTATTTGAGACGATAGGAAAAATGATAAGCAAGATTTAGAGGAAGGGTCCACCATAGTCCTGCTCTAGACTTGCTTAATCTTTTTATTGTGCTGTTTAATGAATAGAAACGTTTGTTGGCCAAGTTAAATCCGTCAAGTAACTCTTTGCAGCTCATGTTTTTGGGTAAATATACTATATCTGCTCTTCCGTTGTATTTATCCCAGTCATAGGTTAAAATTCTGTTCTCGGCTTCAAGACGTTTAAATAAAGGTGTGCCTGGATAGGGAGTCAGAATGTTGAAGGTGGCATTCTGTACACCCGCTGATTCAAGAAAATCTATAGTTTCGTTAAAGATACTCTTATTGTCATGATCAAAACCAAAAACTATTCCTGCTTGGACTGAGATTCCAAAAGACTGAATCCTTTTAATAATCTCATAATAGTCTTCAACCCTATTAAAAGACTTATTAATGTTATTAAGGCTTGTTTGGGAAATTGATTCAAGACCTATAAATAACTGTTTACAGCCGCTTTTAGCTGCCAACTCAAGTAATTCTTCATCTTGACCGGCATGAATGCTGACTTGGCTGCTCCACCATTTCTTATAGGGGGTGATTTTTTTAAATAGATCTTTAGCGTATTGAATATCTGATGTTATATTATCATCCCAAAAAATAATCACTTTACCTTTGAATGAACCGTATTCTTGTGCCACTTCGTCTACTGGCCGTTTCCTGAAGGTGTTTTTATACATAACTGAAAGTGCACAAAATTCACAGGCGTTTGGGCATCCACGGGTGGCAGCTAAAATTCCATTTGAAAAGTCTTTACGGTGAAAAAGATCCTTTCTTGCAAAGGGCCTATTTTCAAGTGTCGGTGTATTTTCAGGCTTATAAACCTTTTTTGATTCTTCCATTTCGAAATCATGAATAAATTGTGCCCAAATATCGTCTGCTTCTCCGATAATAATTGTATCTGCATGATTTATTGCTTCATCAGGTATAAGTGTAACATGGGGACCTCCTAATACTACAGGAATACCCTTTTGGCGGAATATTGAAGATATTTCATAAGCGTGATTGGCACTGGGAGTATGGAATGTTATTCCCACAAGGTCAACTCCCAAGTTATAATCAATTTCTTCACATTCTTCATCGAAATGAAAAACTGTCCAATTACTTGGAGTAAGAGCAGCAAGGTAAGGCATGGTGACTTGCTGGAATCTGATAACTCTTGATTTTCTTATCTTTTTTATTCCATCGGCTGATGCAGTAATAAGTAAAAGTTTAAAATTATTTTTCATATGTATCCTATATAAATAAATCTATATTAAAATGATATAAGTGTAATGCTATAAATATAACATATAAACGGCTTTTTGAATACATGTTAAAATCCAATCAGGTCAAGAACTTTCTTTTCTAAATATCTGTTTTTAACGCTTTGAATATTTTAACTAATTCTAATGATTTCATAGTTCTGTGATAATCGAACAATTATATTTTCTCAATATCTGTTTATATATTTGTTGATAAAGAGATTATCAAAAAACATAATGAAGTCTATTGACAATGAGTTTATAATGGGTTAAAATATACTAAATCAATAGGAATAATAAGTGAAGCGTTATAGTTGACCATAAAAATGGAGACTATTGTTAACCAATACAAATTTGGTGCAGTAGTCTTTTTTGTTTATTGGGAAAAGGTGATGAGACATGATTACTATTAGGAATTTAAATAAAACATATATTACCCCACACTCGAGAATTGAAGCTCTAAAGGATGTAAATCTTCAGATTGATAAAGGTGAAATATATGGAATAATTGGGTTTAGCGGGGCAGGAAAATCGACATTAATAAGGTGTATAAATAGACTGGAGGAGCCGGATTCCGGGTCTATAATCATTGAAGGTAAAGACATTACTAAAATGAGTGAATCAGAATTAAAGATTGCAAGGAGAAGGATCGGAATGATCTTTCAACAATTTAACTTGTTAGATTCCATGACAGTATTTCAAAATGTTGCTTTTCCCCTTAAAATTGCAGGCTATGGCAAAAGTAAAATCAATGAAAGAGTACACTTTCTACCCTTTTAGCCCTTATTTTAGGCTTGCCTCTTAGTATATTTCTCGTGATTACTGAGAAGGGACATATAGCTCAGTCACCTAAGATAAATAAAGTTTTAGGGACAATAATTAATATATTCAGATCATTTCCATTCATTATCCTCATTGTAATTCTTCTCCCATTATCAAGAATTGTTGTTGGAACAAGCCTTGGATCAACGGCGGCTGTTGTTCCACTTTCAATAGGTTCAGCACCCTTTCTAGCAAGGATTATTGAAAACAGTCTTAAAGAGGTGGAAAGGGGAAAGATTGAAGCTGCTTTAGCTATGGGGGCAACTAATTTTAATATAATTTTAAGGGTTTTGATACCAGAAGCCCTTCCTTCTTTGGTTAGGGGAGTTACTCTGGCGATAATAACTATTACAGGCTTTACAGCTTCTGCTGGTGCAATTGGTGCCGGGGGACTTGGAAGTCTTGCGATAAGGTTTGGATATATGAGATTCAGAAATGATGTAATGTTCGCTACAATTATTGTCCTGGTAGTGTTTGTTCAAGTTATTCAGCTAGGAGGCGATTTACTGGCAAAGTCCATTAACAAAAAAAGGTATAAGTATGATTAAGTGGAAGTAATTCTTTAATCATTCATCAATAAGTGATTTAGGTATAATCATACCTTAATATATTACATAGTGAGAGGAGATACTAAGAATGGGTAAAAGAGCTGTATTATTGATTATTTCTGTGTTATTGGGGATTAGCGTATTTGTAAGCTGCACTAGTGATAAGGAAAATTCAGGTAAACCCACAAAAGAGGCACCGCCAGAAATTGTATCCGATGCTGGAAAAGAGGCATCTAAGGAAGCACCAAAAGGTGAATCAAGGAAGGAAGTTACCATAAAAGTTGGATCGGCAGTGGTTCCACATGCCGAAATATTGAATTTCATAAAACCTAAACTTAAGCAGGAGGGAATTAATTTGGAAGTAGTAACTTTGGATGATGAAGCACAATTAAATCCTGCCCTAAATGAAAAACAGATAGATGTAAATTATTTTCAACATGTACCTTATCTGAACTCGGTTACAAAAGAAAAGGGATATGAATTCCAGGTTGCGGCAAAAGTTCATGTTGAGCCCATTGGCTTTTATTCAGAGAAATTAAAATCAAAGGAGGAACTTAAGGAAGGGGCAAAGATAGCCATACCCAATAATCCTTCAAATGAGTTTAGAGCACTTGTATTGCTTCAGGCCAACGGACTTATCAAGCTTAAAGAAGGAATAAGTGATTTTAAAGCGACACCAAGGGATATTGCAGAAAATCCTAAAAGATTAAAGTTTGTTGAGGTTGAAAGTCCACAACTTACAAGATCCTTGCCGGATGTGGATGGGGCTGTAATAAACACTAATTATATATTGGAAGCAAAGCTAGACCCAAATACTGCACTTTTTAGAGAAGATGCCAATTCACCATACGCTAATATTATTGTAGTAAGAAAAGGTGAAGAAAACAGGCCGGAAATTAAAAAACTTGGAGAATATCTGACTTCACCGGATGTTAAGAAATTTATCCAAGAAAAATATGGTGTTGCTGTGGTTCCTGCATTTTAACTACTATATATAGTATTTTATTAAACAAATGTAAATGAGTAATTACTTTTAGTTTAGGAGTTCGTGATGAGTAAATTAGAAAAAATATTTATTCGGGATGCACAAATAAATGATTTAAAGGCTATAATTGAAATATATAACTCCACAGTACCTGGGAGGATTGTAACAGCAGATACCGAGCCTGTATCAATTGCAAGCCGTAAGAGATGGTTCTATGAACATAGTTCTGATTTCCGCCCGCTGTGGGTAGCTATAAAGGACGAGGAAATAGTTGGCTGGTTGAGTTTTCAGTCATTTTATGGAAGGCCTGCTTACAATAAGACGGCTGAACTTAGCATTTATATTGCAGAAGGTTTCAGGAAAAAGGGTATTGGCCAGTTGCTCCTTAAAAAAGCTTTGGACGAATCTCCTAGACTCAAAATTAATAACCTACTTGGGTTTATATTTGGTCATAACATTGCAAGCCTTAATTTGTTTTATAAATTTGGATTTGTAAGCTGGGGTGTGTTTCCTGGAGTAGCAGAAATTGATGGTGTTGAAAGAGATCTTGTGATTGTGGGAAAAAGAGTAGTAAATTTAATATAATGTTATTTACGGGAGGAGATTAATTATGTCAAACTTTGCAAAGAATGAAACATTAAAAACCATTTTAAAGAGAAGAAGCATCAGGAGCTTTAAACCAGAGCAAATTAAAGATGAAGAGCTTCTGGTAATACTGGAAGCAGCTAAGTATGCTCCAAGTGCAATGGGGCAGCAGCCCTGGCATTTTACTGCAATTCAGAATAAAGAAGTAATTGGTAAGTTCAACGAATTTGGTAAAAAGTTTTTTTTAAGCTCAGGAGTTGAGAGGTTTGTGGAAAGGGCAAAAGCAGAAAATTTCAGCCTTATTTATCACGCACCTACTTACATAATCGTATCAGGAGATGTTAATGCTATTGCACCTATAAATGATGTATCCCTTGCCATTGGCAATATATTTCTTGCAGCGGAGTCTTTAGGGCTTGGTGCAGTTTGGATTCATGCGGTAAATCATCTTAAGACTACAGATGAAGGCAGTAAACTCTTTAAGGAACTTGGAATACCTGAAGGATATGAACCCTTTGGATCCGTCGCATTAGGATATAATGGAGGAGATATACCTGAACCTGCACCAAGAAGAGAAGGAACTGTAAATATAATTAGATGATTTGTTAGTGTAAAAACAGTCCTCATACATACTTTAATTTTGCATATATAATATTGATTTTTTATTGAGGAATATTGAGGTGGTAACACCTTGACTATTCCTTATTTATTTCGGAAAATAATGCCTATAAATTCTTTTGAATTATTGAAAAGGACATTTAGGTTATGATATAATATAAAACATACTAAACCGATAAGAATAGTGCGATATACATAATCATTAATTTTTGTATTGTAATTATATATTAAAAAATATGAGTGTAAAAGTAGCATGCAAAGGGGGACTTAATTTGAAGATTGAACTTAGCTATGAAGAACTTAAAACCTATAAACCTCAATTAACTAGAAAGAATGATTTTGATTTATTTTGGTCAGGTACTTTGACAAAATCAGCTGTTATACCTTTAAATTATACTCTTGATCCAGTTGATTATCCAATAAAAGAAATTAAGGTCTACGACTTAAACTATGACGGTTTTAATGGAAACAGGGTCAATGGATGGTATATATTACCTTCTAAACAAGCGGAAGGAGGAAAATATCCTGCAATTATATATTATCACGGATACACAAGAAATAAAGGTTATGTCTATGAGTATTTAAAATGGCTGATTCAAGGGTATGCAGTAGTTGCTATCAGTATGCAGGGCCAGGGCGGAAAAACACCGGACAACGGGAAATACAGCCAGGGCAGTGTCGCTGGTTGGATGACAAATGGTATTTTGGATAAAAATGAATATATCTATAGAAGTATATATGTGGATGGTGTGAGGGCTGTTGATTTTTTGCATGAAAGAGATGAAATAGACAAAGTACGAATAGGTATTTATGGGCTTAGTCAGGGTGGAGGAATAAGCCTTGCTGTGGCAGGTCTTGATAGCAGGGTTAAGTTTGCCATGCCCATATATCCATACCTTTGCCATTTTGAAAGAGGGGTTGAGTATTACAAAGAAGGCCCATATGGAGAAATATATGAGTATTTCAGATTCTTTGATCCTGAATTGAAGAGCAGGGAACAGGTTTTTGATACACTTAGCTATTTTGATGGTATGAATTTTGCACCTAATATAAAATGCCCTGTTTTATTCGCAATAGGTCTAGCTGATTTAGTTTGTCCGCCATCAACAATTTTTGCAGCTTATAATCATATTAATTCAGAAAAGCAACTGAAAGTATACCCCAACCATGGTCATGAACCTCTCCCTTTTCACGAAGAAGTAATGATCGAATTTGTAAATAATATTTTTTCAAATTTTTAGTATTTAAATATTGAAATAAAAAGGGTATTGTGATCTATTGTCGCAATACCCTTATATATTGTTAAAGAGCTATCAGTCGATAAGATTTGTTTCTCCTGCCTTTCCTATTTCAATAATTTCATTATATTTGGAGAAAGTAGCATCACGGCAGGAAAAATTGCCTTTTTTCAGGATGCCTATTTTTCCAGAAACCTTATTGATTCTCCGAGCTTATGCACCAATAAATTGTCTTAGTGGTCAAATTATTGTTTAGATGACGGTACAGGTAAAGCAGATAATTCTGTTGATTATGTGGTGTTGTCCATAATCACCAACTAAACAAATAGGCTTAAATGAAAAAATATTATACCCCTTCTTCTTATTATTGACAATAAGAGGGAGAAGGGGTATAATTCATATTAAACTTATATGAAAAATAATTCTATAGCCGACTAGAAAACTGGAGGCAGAAAAGTCTTTATTATTATGATAAAGAGCTTTTCTGCCTTTTTATTTTTATTACTTTTAATCTAAAAACATATAGGTTTAAAAAATTAATTTGATTTAAGAAGTTTAAATAAAAAATAGAGGAGTGATGTTTATGGGTACCAGCGAGACAAATGATTATAAAGTTGATTTAACAAGTAGCACGTGTCCAAACAGGGAACAAAGGGCAGGAGGAATTAATGTCTATTCTGGAAAAGCTAGTCAGATAATAAAAGATGCAAGAGAAGGAAAGCTTAGAAATTGTGAAAGGAAATTTCAGCAGGCATCCGGCTGCGTTTTGAATTTCTATCTTGCGGTAAGAGTAACAACTATAAGAGATGCAGTAGTAATATTTCATGCACCTGTTGGCTGCTCTTCATCAGCACTTGGCTACAGGGAGCTGTACCGTGGAGTACCTGTAGAGCTTGGAAGACCGGCACAATACAACCTTAAATGGATGACTACCAATATAACTGAAAAGGATGCTATCTATGGTGCAACTGAAAAATTGAAAAATACTATTTTGGAGGCAGAAAAGAGATACTCTCCAAAGGCAATATTTGTTTTGACATCTTGCACATCAGGTATAATCGGCGAAGATATTGAAGGTGCAGTAAGTGAAATTCAGCCTGATGTAACTGCTAAAATAGTTCCTATTCATTGTGAAGGAGTAAGATCCAGATTAGTTCAGACCGGATATGATGCCTTTTGGCATGCAGTGTTAAAATACCTCGTCAAAAAGCCCGAAAAGAAGCAGCATGATTTGGTTAATGTAGCAAGTATGCTTTCGTATACATGGCAAGACAGGCTGGAGATTAAGAGACTACTTGCCAAATTGGGACTTAGGGTTAACTTTATTCCTGAATTTGCAACGGTTGAACAATTTGAACAATTGGGAGAAGCTGCAGTAACTGCACCACTTTGCCCTACATATACGGATTATTTATCCAGGGGATTGGAGCAGGAATACGGCGTGCCGTATTTCTTATATCCATCACCTATGGGAATTCAAAACACTGATGATTGGCTGCGTCAGATTGCAAAACATACAGGCAAGGAAGATATAGTTGAAGATGTTATTAGAGAAGAACATGAAAAGTGGAAGCCAAAAATGGAAGCTATCCGTAAAGAATTTCTTTCCATGAAGAAAAACGGAGAAAAGGTTCAGGTATTAGGCTCTTTAGGACAAGGGAGACTTCTTGCACAGATGCCGTTCTTTGATGAATTGGGTGTAGAGGCGAAAGCTGCTATGTGTCAGGACTTTGATGAATTAATACTAAATGAGGTTGAAGAACTGATAGATAGAATTGGAGATTTTAATATCCATGTAAATACATTTCAAGCGGCTGAACAGTCTCACGTTACCAGAAGGCTGGATCCGGATATAACCCTGACATGTCCGTTTCAAGGGGGAGCATACAAAAGAGACAAAAGCGTTACCAGAATCCATGCATTAAGAGGAGATGCACTGCCATGGAGTGCCCAGAGCGGCTATGCCGGAGCCATTGCATGCGGTAACTTCTTACTTCAATCCACAAAGAATAAATCTTTTCAGAGTACCATGTTGAAAAAGACCGAAGGTAGCTTTAAAGATTGGTGGTTTGAACAACCGGATTCATTATACTATGTAAAAAAGGGGGAAGAATAAAATGTCAAATGAGAATTCTGTAAATTATGGGGAAGCTGCCGAAGCACCAAGATATTCGTGTGCTTTAGGAGGAGCATATTCTACTGCAGTAGCGGCTTTTGGGACTGTTCCGATATTACATTCAGGTGCTGGTTGCGGATTAGGACAATTATTTGGTCAGCAATATGCAGGAGGACAAAATGCGGGGGGTCCTCTTGGTGGAACAAGTACGCCATGTTCATGCCTTATGGAGGAGCATGTAATATTTGGAGGGGATGATAAATTAAGAAATCTTGTTGAATCCAGTATAGATTTAATGAATGGTGAGCTGTTTTCTGTAATTTCAGGTTGTGTACCGTCTCTTATCGGCGATGACGTAGATTCTGTTGTAAAGGAGTTTAGCCACAAAGCACCCATATTTCATGTTAAAGCACCTGGGTTTTCCGGTAATTCTTATCTTGGATATGATTTGTTTTTGGAATCTATAATAAATCAATTATTAGAAGAGGTTCCTAAGGAAAAAGGATTGATCAATATATTTGGTGTAGTTCCATATCAGCATGTATTTTGGAAAGGAACCCTTAGTGTATTAAAAGACTTATTGGAGAGACTTGGACTTAAAGTAAATGTGATTTTTGGAGAGTTAAATGCATTGGATAATTTTAAAAGAATACCTGCAGCGGAGTTGAATCTTGTATTATCACCATGGAATGGACATAGTGTAGTTAAGCTTTTAGAAGAAAAATTTAAAACTCCATATGCTGTATTTCCTTATGTTCCGGTGGGGCCGAAGGAGACTTCCGACTTACTTAGGATTTTAGGTGATAAACTTGATATTTCAAAAGATCTTTTAGATGACTTTATTGATAAGCAAGAAAAAATAGCATACAGATATACCGAATTTTTAGGTGACATGGTTATTTTAGGGCTGCCACATGCGTATTATGCAGTTGTAGCCGACAGTCCAAACGCTATAGGAATTACAAAATATCTTACAAATGAAATAGGATATCTTGCTGATATTGTAATTATTACTGATAATCCTCCGGAAGAGGCAAGAGATGTGATAAGAAAAGAATTGACCCAAAACTTGGACAGCACTGTAAAGCCTGACATCATATTCGAGGTTGACTCATATAAGATCCGCCAAAATCTAAAAGATAGAAATTTTATAGCATTATTTGCAAGTTCTTTGGAAAAACATATAGCTGGAGAAGATTTTGGAGCGATACAAGTAAGTGTAGCTTTTCCGGTATATGACAGGCTGATAATGGACCGTAATTATGCCGGATATAGAGGTGGCTTGAGCCTAATGGAAGATTTTATCAGTAAATTTGCAGGTCCGCTATAAGCATCTGGCATATATTCTATTCTTCATGCTTTTACCTTTCTTATTGCTGAGATATTGTATGAAATATCAATGATGGGAATTTATATCAAACTTTTTCCGAAAAATATGGAGATATTAAGCTGACTGATTAAGAGGCTGTGACTTAATATAAAATAATAAGTTGCGGCTTTTTTATTTATAAATCATTAATCCATTTTTATATCCAGTTCCAATGGAAACTTTGTCTTTTATATTTTGTTTAAATAACGAGGGTAAGTAAGGGAGGTGAGGAAATGTCAAATCAAATTATTTCTGATCAAATGACTTCTAAGGACAGACTCGAAGCTTTTTACAGTGGAAAACCCTACGGTACTAAAAGCGGCAGAGATACTTTTAGAAGAGTCAAAAGGTGAAGTGAGTGCTTCATGCGGGGTATGCGGGTCGTTTAGGAGTGCTGGAAATTTGTGCGGAACAGAAAGATTAATGAGAGACATTAATCCTCAGTTTGTACATAAGCTTCTTAGAATTGTAACTGATAGTACAATTGCTTTTATTAAAGAAGCTGGGAAGCTAAAAGGTGTGTCCATTGGAATAGGTGAAACTTCTGCATCAGGCAACCTAATAAGTTCAAAACAGTTTAAGGAATTTGTCCTTCCTTATCTAACACAAATTACTGATTCAATAAAAAGTGTAGGTGATAACAAAGGGGGCGATATCCTTGACTGACGACTTAAATTCTATAAGAAGTAGAATTGAAGAGATTAAAATACTTTTGAAAACAGATACAAAATCAAATGATGATGAGAATAAAAGACAACTTGAAGATTAATTTTTATATATAATTGTTGACAAATAAATAAATTTATAATATTATGATAAAAACCGAGTAAAGCAATAGGAATAATTAGAAAACATTAAAGATTGCAATAATTGTAAAAAATAATAAAGCTGACTTGAAAGCAAGAGGCTAAGCATAAACCAATCATTGGGTATATACTTAGCTTCTATTTTTTAGAGATTATCAAATCTATTTGAAATTTAATTAATAAATAAAGGGGACGAAAAATGAAAAAGCTGAATACTACAAGGGTTTTATTGCATTTTATTGCATTTACAGTAGGTTTATTTCTAATCATCGGTTCAGGTTTTTATAGGAAAGCTATTCCTAAAGAGACGGGTCAATTTAAGATAAGTATCTTTCCAACAGCAGAAAATAAAGAGACCAAGGCTATTGTATATGATATCCAGAATGAGGGAATACCAAAAAGGGTATTGCAGCCGGGAAGGATATCTATTTCTACAGGACACGGTGGTGGGATAGTCAACAAGGATAAACTGCCGTTATGGCTGAAGTTTAAGACAGAAGGTTTCAATAGCGATGTAAAAGTAGTTTCAACTGATCCTTCATATGACAATAAGACCCAAAGTTTTAAAGAAGCTTTAAATCCTGGACTATCAAAAAGTGTGAGTGTAAATTTTGATATTCCAAGAGAGAAACTAAACAAGAAGTATGATATAAGTTCAGGGAATTTGTTGGTTGTTGATTCTAGAAGTGGAAAAATTTTAGCAAAGGTTCCTTTTAAGATTGTAAATTCTAAATTTAAACGAAACACATAGTGATCATGACTAAGATGACCTGAAGAAATAAGGAAAATTAATTATATATAGCAGGAGGTTACTATGAAAACATCAAAGAGATATTTAATAATAAGAGCAGCATGGTATTTGTTAGGATTTATATTAATTTACGCACCTTTTGCGTTGATACAAAGACTTTTAACTGGAATTCTGAACCTTCAAGGAAGAGCCGATATCCATGGCTCCTGCTTTAGAATGGTTGTACAAGGAATTTTTACTGGAAAAGGTGTGCAAATACTTACTACTTCAGCAATTATATCCATTTCAATTTTGATTTTGGCATTCTTTTTCGGACCAATATTCTGCGGCAAATTTTGTGCAACAGGGGCTGTTACTGAGTACTTAAGCAGAATTTTGCCGGATAGGATTAAGCTGAACTGGCAAAAACATATGAACCCAACACCCGTGAGATATGGAGTGTTAGCAGGCTTTCTTCTTACACCTGCCTTAAGCCTTTCGGTTGTGTGCTCATTTTGTAATTTTTCTGTAATGGAAAAGCTTGTTTTAGGTGGTGTGAACCTGGATATAGGAGTTTTGGGGTCCACAACAATTCTGACTGCCTTTATTTGGTTATTTGTCCTAGGCATATTTGCAAAGGGCGGCAGGGGGTATTGCAGTTACTTATGTCCCATAGGTGCTGTACAAAGTTTGATGCACTATTTTGGTTCGAAGCTGCCATTTACATATAAGTTAAAATATAAAAAAGAAAAATGTACGAAATGTAATTTATGCGCAAGGGATTGTCCGACAGGTGCAATACAAAGTGCGGAAAATGAAATTCAATATAATATACACACATGCATAACCTGCCATCAATGTACTAAGGTATGCCCTAAAAGTGCAATTAGCTATGGAAGAGGGAAAAGTGGTTGGATTGTTCCAAAAGACAATGTAGTAATAGAACAGGATAAAAGTTTAACTGCTTTGTAACTTTAAGAAATGTTTATGCAAAAACAGTGGGGGTGGACTTTATGAAAACATTAAAATCACTTTTAATCGGAAGCAGCGTGTTTTTAGCAAACTTGGGAGCATCAGCTACAAGTATTTTTAGGTTGGAACGCTGCACAGGGTCATGCAGGAACTGCGGGTTTTCCTGCCCTCAAACTATTATTGGTTTTGCAGGTGTAGGGGTTTTCTTTTTGATTTACAAGAATTTAAAAAGCAAGATTAATTGGGGCAAAAAGTCTTATAAAATAGAAAGTTAAGTTATCTTTGAATGAAATTAGCAATCTTTAAAATAAAGTATAAAAACTATTGACAGCATCATAAATATTAACTATAATAAACCTTATAAATCGTATATGAATAGTAAGAATTAGTTGACTAGGCATACTGGAGGCTAAATAGATTGCACATCGTGTAATTTGTTTAGCCTTTTTGATGTCTAGGTCTATAAGATTTTCAATTTAAAGGAGTGATAAAAATGAGCGAACAAAAGCTTCACTTTGAGACTCTTCAAGTCCATGCAGGGCAAGTACCTGATCCCACAACTGGATCAAGGGCAGTACCGATTTATCAAACAGCTACTTATGTAATGAAAAGTCAGGAACATGCAGAGATTCTATTTTCATTAAAAGAGTTCGGTAATACATATACCAGAATTGTGAATCCTACCAGTGATGTTCTCGAGCAGAGAATAACTGCTTTAGAAGGTGGATCGGGAGCTTTAGCTGTCGGATCAGGGGCTGCAGCAGTTACATATTCAATCTTAAATCTGGCAAGGGCGGGTGACGAGATAGTTGCAGCAGGTACATTGTATGGGGGCACTTATAATCTGTTTTCTGTGACATTGCCTAAGTTAGGGATTAACACTGTATTCGTTGATCCGGATGACCCTGACAATTTCAGAAAAGCAGTTACTGACAAAACCAAGGCTATTTATATTGAGTCTATTGGAAACCCAGGAATCAATATAATTGATATTGAGAAAGTGGCTTCCATTGCCCATGAGAATGGAATTCCGCTTATAGTGGATAATACATTTGGGACTCCATATCTAATAAGACCCTTTGAGTATGGTGCCGATGTCATTGTACATTCAGCTACCAAGTACATTGGGGGACATGGTACGTCAATTGGAGGACTTATAGTTGACGGAGGAAAATTCGACTGGTCTGCAAGTGGAAAGTTTCCTGAGTTTACAGAGCCTGATAGGAGCTACGGAGGGTTAAAATACTATGAAAGGTTTAAGGAAATTGCTTATATAGTAAAGGCCAGGGTACAACTACTAAGGGATACAGGTGCTGCACTTAGTCCATTCAACTCATTTCTTTTCCTGCAAGGACTTGAAACGCTTTCATTAAGAGTAGAGAGACATGTTTATAATGCACAAAGAATAGCTGGATTTTTAGAAAGTCATCCTAACGTTTCATGGGTGAATTACCCAGGCTTAAAGAGTAATAAGTATTACGAACTTTCTAAGAAGTATTTTCCGGGTGGCCCAGGTGCCATTTTTACATTTGGTGTAAAAGGAGGTACCGATGCAGCGAAAAGGCTTATTGACAATGTAAAGATATTTTCTTTGCTGGCTAATGTAGCCGATGCAAAATCATTAATCATTCATCCTTCAAGTAGTACTCATGCACAGCTGTCGGAGGAAGAACAAAGGAATGCCGGTGTCTTACCGGATATGGTAAGGGTTTCAATCGGTATAGAGCATGTTGAAGATTTAATCAATGATCTTGATCAGGCTTTAGAGAGTCATAAAATTGATATTTAATCAAATATGTGCAATTCCAGGGAGGAAAGTAAAGATGAAAAATAAAATTTTAGTCATTTTATTAATAGCTATGTTAATTAGCTCGACTTTTATAGGTTGTGGAGATAGTGAAAAAATAGGTATTACATCTGGAACAAGTTCGATCGCAAGTGACAGTGTGAAGCCAAGTGAAGGGGCTAAGCCGAGCGAGGCATCTAGTGAATCAAAAAAATTAAAAAAGGTAACTGTATCATACGCTGGCGGAACCTGTGAAGCACCTGAATATGTGGCTTATCATAAAGGCTTTTTCAAAGAGGAGGGATTGGAAGTTGATTTCGTAAAAGCAGATTTCAATGAATTAAAAACAGGCATAGCATCAGGAAAAATCGATGCATCTGTGGGAAACTTTTCCTGGTTTAAAGCAATAGAGCAGGGACTAAAGGTAAAACTTACTGCGGGACTTCATGCAGGTTGTATTCAGGCTGTTGCACCTGAAAGTTCGGGGATAAAGACTTTAAAGGATTTGAAAGGAAAGACAATTGGTGTTGATGCGATAGGCGGAGGACCACATATAATTTTGTCAATAGAACTTAAAAAGCTCGGTATAGATCCGAAAATAGATGTTCAGTGGAAGGCATTTCCACCTCCTCAGCTTGAAACAGCCGCAGGGAAGAAAGACATTGACGCATTCATAGTTTGGGATCCATTTGGTGAAAAGGCATTAAAGGAAAAGAAGTATGCAAAATTATTGAATATTGGGCATGATGAACCTTATAAATCCGGCTACTGCTGCTATGTTGTTGTAAGCGAAAAACTTGTCAAGGAAGATCCGGGGACCGCTGCAGCTTATACAAGAGCAGTATTGAAAGCAGATGGATGGATAGCGACCAACCAAAAAGAAACAGCTCAGTTGGAAATTGATAATAAATATGTTTCTGCAGATGTAAATGAGATTGAAAAGCTGTTAAAGGATTATGTATGGAAGCCTTCAGTAATAAAGGCAAAAGAAAATATCAAATATTTTATAACTGAACAGAAAAAACAAGGTATTCTTGAAGCCTCAACAGATGAAAAACAGCTATTTGAAAAGATTTTTGCAGAAGTAATACCTGATTATAAAGGTGAATAACCAAGAGGTTACTTCCAAGATACCGGACTATATAGTTATACTAAGTTCGGTATCTATAAATAGCGACTGTAAAGAGGTGAATGACAATGTCCATAAACCATTTAGAGCTAGCCGAAAACGGCATGGTACAAAATGCTCAATTAAGCGATACCATAACTGAAAATCAAAATGCTCATAAGTTCAGTTTTGTAGTTATTATACCTTTAGTAATGTTGATTACAAATATTATACTTCATTTAAATCTTCCAAACAATCAGGAGATGAATATAAGATATGCTTATGCATCTGTTTTGGTAGTATCAGCAGTTGTCTATTCAATTTTATTAACAATATCTGTAAGATTAAAGAACTTATATGATAAGATAAGGCATCTGATTCCAATCCTGACAGCTGTAGTGGGAGCCGTTGAAGTCTGGGATCTTGTCACACTTAAATTGGCATTGCTGGCATTGCCTTATTTTCCTGGACCTGACAAGGTTTTGGGAGTATTTAAGGAAGATTGGTCACTTATACTAAAAAGCTTGTTTTATTCCTTAAGATTAATGTTTGTTGCATATGCCATAGGAACAACTCTAGGACTTATAACCGGAATATCAATGGGATGGAATAAAACAGTAAATTATTGGGTAATGCCAATTTTGAAAATAATTGGCCCAATTCCTGCAACTGCATGGATTCCAATAGCTATGGTTGTTTTTCCTACTACATTTTGTTCCAGCATATTTCTGATTGTTTTATCAGTATGGTTTCCTGTGACAGTCATGACAAGCTCGGGAATAGGTAATGTCAGAAACTCTTACTTAGAGGTAGCAAGAACTCTTGGAGCCGACAGCAAGTATCTCATATTTAAGGTTGCAATACCTGCAGCATATCCAATGATTTTTATAGGTTTGTTCATGGGAATGGGGAACTCATTCATAACACTTATTGTAGCAGAAATGCTTGGAGTAAAAGCCGGTCTTGGGTGGTACATAAACTGGGCACAAGGGTGGGCGGAATATAATAAAGTTTATGCTTGCTTACTTGTAATAGCTTTAATATTTTCCACATTACTTACTTTATTGTTTAAGCTAAGAGATAGAGTTCTCATCTGGCAGAAGGGGTTGATTAAATGGTAGAAACAGCAAAAAAAATATTTCCAGAAGAAGCACCAGGTGGGCATATTGAGATACAAGGAGTATCAAGGGTATTTAAGGATTCAAATTCCAGTGAGGTGATAGCATTAAATGATGCATCCCTTGAAATTAATGAAGGTGAATTTGTATCACTTGTGGGACCCAGTGGTTGTGGAAAGTCAACACTTCTTAGGCTTATCGCAGGTCTCGATACACCCACTAAAGGGACTCTAAAACTTGATAACAAAGTGGTAGAAGGACCGAACTATCTTCGTGGCCTTGTCTTTCAAGATCCAACACTTTTTCCATGGCTTAGTGTTAAAAACAATGTTGCATCAGGGTTAATTGCAAGGAAAATATACGACAAAAAGAATAATGAGGTAATGGATTATATTAAGCTTGTCGGACTGGATGGCTTCGAGAATTCCTTTCCACACCAGCTATCAGGAGGTATGGCTCAGCGAGTTGCATTGGCAAGAGTTCTTGTAAATCACCCCAAAGTACTTCTTTTGGATGAGCCTCTAGGTGCTTTAGATGCCTTTACCAGAATGTATATGCAGGATGAAATAATACGAATATGGAAAGAAAGGAAAACTACAGTTGTTCTGGTTACTCATGATATTGATGAAGCTGTTTATATGAGTGAGCGAATCATTGTTATGACTCCAAGGCCGGGGAAAATACAGAAAATTATCAATGTTCCACTTGGGTGGCCAAGAAGAAGGAATGACCCTGATTTTTTCAGAATCAGATCAAAGATATTGGAGATATTGAATTTCGCAAAGGAAGAAAGTCTTAATTATTATTTATGATGAATTAGGCTTGTTGAAAATATAACTTCCCGTATAATTCCGCTTTCTAAGTTAACTTAACTCGTGAGCACACGCTCAAAACGGGAAGTAACATTTCAATCATGCCTCAGTAAATAGGGAGGTAGTTATGGCAATAGAAAACTGTTTTAAATATAACAGTTCATAATAAAAGGGAACTCCAGGCAGGAGGTAATAAATATGAAATATAAAATAGCGGTTGCATCAATAAATGGCAAATCATTGGATAAAAATTTACGGTTGGCAAAGCAGTTTATAATATATGAAGTATGTGATAATGATTACCTGTACTTGGAAACGAGAAACCTAGGCTATAATGTAGATGAGTACTATGGGGTTGTTATTACGATCTCAGATTGCTATGTGGTTGTAGCGGAATGTATAGAGCACCATGAAATAAACCTTCTGAATATTAATGGCATTTTCGGAGTTCAATTATTTGACTGCTCAATAGATACAGCTGTAAAAAAGGCTATGGCTATGGGTATTCAATTTAATTTTTTTCTTTGATTAAATATATACAAGGAAGGCTAAGTTTATGAAATTATCAACAAAAGGAAGATATGGTCTAAGAGCAATGGTTGATCTGGCAATTAATTCCCATAATGACCATGTGGCATTATACAGCATAGCAAAAAGGCAAAATGTTTCAGGCAATTATCTTGAGCAGGTGTTCTCAGTACTTAAGAAGGTAGTGACGATAGTATAGAGTTTAAGCATAGTATAAAGTATTGTATTAAGCAAAATGTATGGGATAAAATCAATGAGAGTATAAATAAGATTGTTGACTCAATTACTCTGGAAGACCTTGTCAATGATTATAAAAATTATTCGGAAAAAAATATTAAAGAGAGTCTAATGTTTTTTTTATATGACATATCATTATATAAATGCTACTATTCCGATATGTTTAAACAATAATATTTTTTTATTGTATTGACATATTTTAGAATATATAATAAAATAAAATCAATTAAACATATAAGAATAGTGGGAATAAAATTAGGTGGAGGGGATCTAATGTCAAAAATAGCTAAGAATTTAACAGATTTGATTGGAAATACACCTCTGTTGGAATTAGCAAGTTATGCAAAAGCTCACAATTTAGAAGCTAAGCTAATAGCGAAGCTTGAATACTTTAATCCTGCATCCAGTGTAAAGGACAGAATAGGTTATTCCATGATAAAAGATGCTGAGGATAAAGGTATTATTAATAAGGACTCGGTTATAATTGAGCCAACCAGCGGGAATACAGGTATTGCACTTGCGTTTGTTGCAGCTGCAAAGGGATATAAGCTTATAATAACTTTACCGGACACATTTAGTATAGAAAGAAGAAATCTCTTAAAAGCACTTGGGGCTGAATTGGTTTTGACACCAGGGTCTGAGGGAATGAAAGGTGCAATCCGCAAAGCTGAAGAGATTGCAGCACAAACGCCAAATTCCTTTTTGCCAAATCAATTTAAAAATCCTGCAAATCCTGAAATACATAGAAGAACTACAGCAGAAGAAATATTGAGAGATACTGAAGGGCAGGTTGACATATTCGTTTCAGGTATTGGAACTGGGGGAACCATTACAGGTGTAGGAGAGATTCTGAAGGAAAGAAAGTTTGATGTTAAGATAATAGCAGTTGAGCCCAACGATTCTCCTGTCTTGTCAGGCGGCAGTCCAGGACCTCATAAAATACAAGGTATTGGCCCCGGATTTGTACCCGATATTCTAAATAAATCAATAATTGATGAAATATATAAGGTTAAAAATGAAGAAGCCTTTGAGACTGCCAGAAAACTGGCAAAGTCGGAAGGCCTTTTGGTGGGAATATCTTCAGGTGCAGCAGTGTTTGCAGCTACTCAAATTGCAAAGAGGCCTGAAAATAAGGGAAAATCAATCGTTGTTGTTTTGCCGGACACAGGGGAAAGGTATCTTTCTACAGTTCTTTTCCAGGACTAATAGATATATTTTTACCAAATACCTGGCTTAATAACACTTTTCATAAAGCTTAGGGGGAATTATCCCCCTTAAATTAAAACGCAAAACCTACTAAAACAATATGAATAATAGGAAAATATAATCTATCTAACTTGATTAATATGGAGGGGTTCATATGAATAATCTTAGAAGGCGTAAACAATTTGAAAAAATTTCTTTAAGTACAATTATTGTAAGAGCAGTTGGAGATATTCAAAATGGCTCAGTTACAATAATCAAGCAAGATAATACTGTAATACAGGTTAATTTGAATGAAAAAATAACTTTGGAAAATGATGTAATGTTTTTAAAAAGCAGCGGTTTTTAATTTTGTCAATTAAAGTTATTATTCTTGCATTAACTGTAAGAATAGTAACACTTTTGATATAGCCAAATTTATAGAGGGTGTGATGGATGATGGCAATAGACGAAGCAATAAAGAAAACTCAAATATCCGAGGAGAACTTAAAAAAACTGTTAAGTTATGTTGAAAGTATTCAATATGGTTCTGTGACTTTGTTCATACAAGAAGGCAAGGTTGTTCAGATTGAAAAAAATGAAAAAATCAAATTAAAATAGTTGCTTTGTGTTTTACTATATTTTGAAATATAAATAATAATTGCAAAACATATGGTTTATATATGCTGACTAGAAAACTAGAGGCTGTGTTCCTTAAAGGAATGCGGCCTTTTTGTTTTTATTGAGCTTTAAATTTGAAAGGAAATAAATATGATGGGCGATAAACTGGCTTATGACGGTTGGCTAAAGGTTTACAAACGTAAAGTGGGTGATAGAGAGTATGATATATTAAATGACTATAATGCAGTGGCTGCAATTATTGTTAATCAGTATAACGAGATTTTGCTGGTTAAGCAATTTCGTCCGGCACTTATGGAAGAAACCCTGGAAATTCCAGCAGGATCTTTGGATATAGATAATGAAGATGAAATAACATGTCTAATCCGTGAGCTTAAAGAAGAAACAGGACTAATCGTAAAGCCTGAATCAATAAAGCACCTTGTATCATATAAGCCTATGATGGGGTTTTCAAACAGTTTAATGAAGATCTATCATATAAATGTTTTGAAGGATGAGGCCCAATGTGCTGAGATTGAGGATGAGGATGTTTATGATTTAGTCTGGATGGGATTTGACGAATTGCATAACAACATTAAAAATGGTGATATGCTTGATGCAAAAACTATTTTAGCCTTTTTGAGCATGAAAAATAATTATACTCTGATACAAAATCTCTAAGATATTAACGATTGCAAAGAAGACCATGATCTTTTTGAGAAAATAGTCTTGATGCCTAATTTTTGGGCTTCTTTTTTTATATGTGCACACAGACTGTGGTTGATATAATCAATAAAAACAACTACTAAATCTGAATTTTGAGGAATTTCTACACATTTATGATTGCTTTTTCGTCCACTTATATGTTTTATGATGCAGAAGCCTCTTTTACAAAGACTGCAATTAATTCTTTCAATATTATCACCACCAAAAATTGTTATGTTCATATTATCACATCCTAATTTTTTATCATTAACAAATGATGCTAAAGTATATTAAGTGTATTGGAATACTATGATATAATTCTAATATATTTAGTAACATTTGTCAATTGAATTCTGCTGTAAAAACATATTAAGCACATAGGAAAATTACCAAACAAGACCTAATGTTCAAATTTTTTATCATTAAAGATATTTAAGAAAATGTATTTTTTTTAAAGTAAATTTATAATTATTCAAGTATCCATATATGTATTTAAATGTTATATTTAGAAGCGTAAAGTTCGTGTTATAAAATGCCCGGGCAAAATCGTTAGGCATGTTAAAGAAATAACTTCCCCCTATATGCTCGTTTTCGAGTCCACTTAATTTCGTGAACTCACACTCGCAAGGGGAAGTAATTCTTTAATCATTCCTTAATAAGCTTAGAATAGGAGGATTATAGCTATGAAAGTAAAAATACCCGCTTTAACAATATCATTAACGGTTATGGTTTTAGCTATAAGTATGTTTGGATGGGAATGTAAAGAAAAAGTGTATGCGTCAGAAACAGGAAATACCACAGTGGCTTCATTAAATACTGAATATAATCAGCTTGAAATGCCAATACTTACAATAAACACCAATTCCGGAGGCCAAATCAGTTCTGATGAAGTATATGCTGATGCAAAAATCAGCATAATTAATGACAAAGGTATTTATGAAATGACTGATATGGCTACATTGGTAAAACTCCGCGGCAGCAGTTCCATGTACGCAGAAAAGAAAAGCTATAAAATGAAATTTGAAGAAAAACAAAACTTATTAGGTATTGGCGACGGTAAAGGAAAGCCTTGGCTTTTAATAGCTAATCATTCCGACCATTCTCTTTTAAGAAATCTTACAGCATATAGTTTTGCAGAGAAACTTACCGGTATGTCTTATTCGCCGAACTGCCGCTCTATAGAATTATATCTTAACGGTGAATATCAAGGTGTTTATCTGCTATGTGAGGACAATAACGTTAATAAAAATCGTGTAGCAATCGAAGAAGCACCTGATGAAGTCGAAAACAACGGTTATTTAGTTGAAATGTCCAGATATGAGGGGGAAAATAAGTTTGACGTTGATACAGCAAGCTATGTAATAAAAAGTGAATTGTCTGAAACTGCAGCAATAAAAGGCCAGCAGATTAATTACATATCCAATTACATTAAGGAATCGTATAACGCATTAAAAAATGGCGATCAGGAGAATGTAAAAAAGTATATTGACCTTGACTCATTAGTTGATATATACATTGGCAATGAAATTGTAAAAAATGTTGATGCCGGCTGGGACAGCTTCTATATGTATAAAGATGTTAACGGAAAACTTTGCTTTGGCCCTATGTGGGATTTTGATCTGGCTATGGGGAATGCAAACTGTGTAAAGGGATTTGACTCATGGGCAGGATTTAGCCCATATACTGTCTTAAATGTAAATGCAAACTCAAATCCATGGTTTTGCAATGCACTTTCAAATAATTGGTTCCGCAAATTAGTAAAAGAACGCTGGAATGAACTTCAAAACGAATTAAATGACCTGCCAAATATAGTTATTACAGAAGCCCAATCCAATTATAAGTCTTATTGCAGAAATTTTGATAAGTGGAACATTTTAGGAAAGCAGACAAACATCTCACCAGAGGAAATAGTTAAACTTCCAACATATAAAGACCATTACATGTATCTTAGCAATTGGCTGTCCAAGCGTGTAAGCTGGCTAAAAGACCATTTTAATAATGAAGATTTTATAAATGGAATATTTGTAAAGGAAGACGGCAAAGAATTATCTGCCAAGTCCAATTTACTGGAATTAAGTTCAATTCTTGCATTTGGAAACGAAATGACCTATGAAATTTTACCCGACACAGGAATTGCTGTGGCAGTTCAAAACGGGGGTTCAGAAAGTTGGGCTACCCAGGCGATTGCCTCAGGTTTTATGCTGGAAAAGGGAGCAGAATATGTACTTTCATTCGATTACAAATGTACCGATGGACGATTGCTTCCATTCGCTGTTCAACTAAATCATGCACCTTGGTCACCACTTCATTTAGGTAATTTAAACATCACTAATGAGCCTCAACATTACGAAGCTAAGTTTACAGTCCAAGTAGATGACTCTAACTGTGCTCTTGCATTTAGCCTTGGCAGCGACACTTTTAACGGTACAGTTGTTACCTTTGATAACTTAAGTCTTATAAAGAAATCTGCAACCGAAGTACTTATAGGTGACATAGACAGAAATGGTGCTGTTAACATGTCTGATGTGGTTCTTATGGCAGCTATATTCAATTCAGTTGTAGGAGACGGCAATTATAAAGCTTCTTGTGATTTGAACAATGATGGTTCAATAAATATGGCTGATGCAGTTATTATTGCTTTAAATTTCAATAAAACAGTCAGCGACTAATACCAATCTATGAAATAAATAAAAAAATAAATCCAATAGAGTTGAAAAAACCTGCCCATTTTGATACATTCAAGGTGTGCAGGTTTTTATTTATGTTAAGGAAATTACGGAGGGTATTGCATGAGGAATACTAAAAAAGCAATAATATTTTTTATCTTAATTATGTTATTCTTCAATATAAAAGGAAGCTCCTCCAGTATTGATTTTAATAGAGACGCTATGATGGCTGAAAGTAATAAAAACGGCAAGTCACTCCCACCTTACAAAATTATATGGTATCATGCTCATAAAACCCAAAAGGATATGCAGCTAGTACTTAAAAAAGTCAATGAATATTTAATAAAAAGAATAAATGCAACCCTGGAAATGAGATTGATTCCAGAAGCCGATTATGATAATAGGCTTAAATCGGCCATTTCCTCAGGTGAGAAATTTGATATTTGCTTTACATCGGTCTGGATGAACAGCTACACTCATAATGCCCTAAGGGGGTCCTTTATTGAGCTTGACCCTCTCCTTGAAAAGTACGGTAAGGGTACATTGAATGCACTTCCGCAAATACTTCTTAACGGGGCCCGGGTTAAGGATAAACTGTATACCCTTCCGGCAAACCAGGATCTCGCACATCAGTGGGGAATTTCTTTAAATAAAAAATATACGGACAAGTATGGGGTTGATGTGTCCAATATTAAAAAAATAGAAGATCTTGAACCTATGCTTAAAATAATTAAGGAAAAAGAAAAGGATGTTGTTCCCTACCTCATTTATCCTTATTCCTGTCATGCATTTTCTATGCCTATGGAAAGGGTTGAGGAACAGGTGCCAAGCGGTCTGTATTTGGATAATAGGACAGGCTACAAGGTTGTTAATGCCATGGAGATTACTGAATTTAAAAATTATTTGTCACTCATGCACAAGTGGTATAAAGCCGGGTATATTTTAAAGGATGCAGCATCATTAAAAAATGTCAGTAACTTTGAAAATGCAGGAAACTGGTTTGCTGGTTCAGTATCCTATAACCCACTTTTAAAAAGCAAACTGAAGGAAAAACTGGGTTATGATGTTACTGTTGTTCCCATAGGTAGCCCTTTTATAACAAAAAAGGATACGGTATTCTTCATGCACGCCATATCATCAACTTCCCAGGACCCTGGAAGGACAGTCATGTTTCTGGAACTGCTTAATACAGACAAGTATCTCTTCAATTTGATAGCTTACGGAATAGAGGGTATCCATTACCAAAAAACAGGAGAAAACGCAATTAAGCTGTTGGATAATTCATATCATATAGAGCCATGCACATTTGGAAACATGAAGCTTTCTTATACGCTTTCCTCTTATTCAAAAAACATATCAAAGGATATTGAGAATTTTAATGCTTCACCAATAATTTCGCCACTACTTGAATTTAATTTTGACCCTGAACCTGTTAAGAACGAGATTGAGAAGATTACCGAGGTCACCGAAGAATTCGAAGGACCGCTCTTTGTTGGTGCTGTTGACCCTGAAATATACCTGCCGAAAATTATTCAAAAATACAAAGCGGCAGGCCTTGATAAAGTGATGGCCCAGCAGCAGAATCAGCTTGATACATGGCTTCTCGAAAAGAGGATAAAAAAGTAGCATTTTAAGTTTTATTGATTTTTAAATTCAGAGGGTGAAATACCTGTATATTTTTTAAACAAGCTGTAAAAATAATTTGGATCAGAATAACCAATCTCAATTGAAATCTCTCTTGTGCTTTTGTTTGTGCTCAGCAGAAGCTCCTTAGCTTTTTCTACTCTTATTGTATTGAGATAATCGGTAAAATACACTCCCAGCTCTTCCTTGAAAAGCCGTCCTAAGTAATTGGCATTGATATTGAAATCATGAGCCAGGCACTTAAGGGAAATATCTTTGGAATAATTCGTTTTTATATGCTTCATTGCCCTTTTTATGATTGGATGCAGGTTTTTCTGCTTATATATAAGGTGTTGAAGAATACTTTTAGCCTTGTTCTTAGTAAACTCTATTATTTCTTCCAGGCTTTGTAGATTGAAAATATCCGAAACAGGCCTATGCAATTCCTGATCCAGCACATTGCTTCCCTCCGGAGTACTGATGACTATGTTTATTATGGAAAAAAGTATTTCCACCGAAGTATTCTGAACAAAGTATGGCGTAATGCCTTTCAAGTTTCCTATCCTTACGAATATGCCATCAATATAAGATAGTAGTCCGTCAACATCTTTTGAAGCTATAAACCTCTTCAACTCATCAAAAGAAAGTATTTCCCTTATTTGTATTTTAGAAGTATCTTTTTCGATTTCACTGTCTAGTATACTGTCAAAAGGCAGTATTATTGAATATTGCTGAAGTTCTATCGCTTTTTTATAACTTTTCTCAAGCATTCTCCAGTTATTTTCATAGCTTCCCGCAGTAATAAAAAGATTGATACAGTGTGAATTTTTCACCTCCATCATACACTCAAGAAGCACATCTTTTAGCATAAGTGGCTCAAGAAGCTCCTTATTACAGCAAATCAATAACAGAATATTTCCCTCAGGAGAACGAAAAGTAGGCCCTAATTCATGCTTATCAATAACTTTGGTGCATATTTTTTCAATGTTTGCCATAATATCGCCAGGTATCGTCTTCCATGTCTTACTCTCCAAAGCTCTAAATACACAAACCGTAAGAGGTCCATTAAGTTTGATGTTAAGATGGAACAGTCTTTCATTTAATTCCTCTTCACTTATTGAACCTGTAACAAGTCGGTAGAGGACATTGTTTCTTATTATATCCTTATCCCTCTCAAAATCAATGGGACTTACCCGGGTGTTTTGAAGCTTTTCAAGTATATTTAACAGAGTTGATGTCAATTCCTCTACATTTACAGGTTTTAATATATAGTTCTCAATGCCAAGCTTGATTGACTCCTTCAGATATTCAAAATCATCATAGCCGCTCAATACTATAAAATGAGTACAAGGCTTTATTTGCTTAACTCTCCTTATAAGCTCCAGCCCATCTATACAAGGCATTTTAATATCGGTAATGAGTATATCGGGAGTACTGCTTTCAATAAGTTTCCATGCCTCCAGTCCGCTATATGCTGTCTCAGGGATATTCAACCCATACTCTTCCCAGTTAATTATATTCTTTAGACCTCTAACAATAGCAGGGTCGTCATCCACGATGAAAACTTTGTACATATACTTCCATTTCCTCCTTTGGTATTGCAGGAATCCTTATGGTTATAGAAGTTCCCTGTCCTGTACTGCTTTTTATTGTGAGTCCATATCCTTCTCCAAAAAACAATACAATTCTGTCATGCACATTTTTAATTCCAATGCCACTTTGTGTATTATTACTGCCTCTTTCCAAATTTTCCTTTATATCGTCAAGCTTTTCTTTTGAGATTCCGTTTCCATTGTCTTCAAGGGATATAAATATGTCTTTTTCATTTTTGTATACATTTATGTTAAGTAGATTATCCTCCCGCTCCATATTGATGCCATGGCAAATATAGTTTTCAATAAGAGGCTGAAGGGTATGCTTAAGAATTCCGTAGTCCGATAGCTCTTCTTCAATATTGAATTTTACAAAAACCACGTAGGAAGATCTAATATTATGAAGCTCCACATACATTTTGGCATGTCTTATTTCTTCCCATATGTTGATAACCATTTTTTCCTTTACGGTACTGCGATAATACTTTGATAAAAGATAAATCATATCTCCGGCTTCCTTATTCTCTCCTGCTAAAATCCTCATTCTTATGGATTCCAGGGTATTATACAGAAAATGAGGATTAATCTGGGCTTGCAGTTCTTTTATCTGTGCATTTTTCTGATTTATTTCCGACACATATGCCCTATCGATATAATTTTTCAAATCCTCACACATGTCATTAAAGCTCACTGCAATCTCACTTAGCTCATCTCCGTTTTTTGCCGCATCAATCCTATAGGAAAGGTTTCCCTGCTTTATAATTTTGGTACCATGAACAAGTGATGCAATCCTTGTTGAAAACCTCTTGATAGAAAAGGCAGTAAAAACCAAAATAGCTATTATAAAAATACACGCAATAAAAAATATAGTTTTTGTAAACACGGAAGAATGTGAAAAAACAGATTGTCTCGGGAGAACAGCTGCAGTTACAATACCCACACTTCCCGAAGTAATGGTATGTATCATATTGTTTTTGTGTATCGCTGATGAAGTATTGTTATTTTTTAAATCACTGAAAAGATTATGATATTCGGGTTTGCCTAATAAGTCATATATTATTCCGCCCTGCGGTGTAAAGACTGTGATTCCAACATGATATTCTTTAGCCGATGCTGAAAGCTTGTTTTTTATACTATCTACAGCATAATCAATAACTATAAACCCCAGGTTATTTGAAGTGAATTTTTCTTTCACTATATAAGCCATGGAAAAAACATTTTTCCGGTTACTGTTTCTAAGATAATGTGCATTATGACTAGGCAGTATCCTTAGGCTTTCAAAGCTATTGTTAAATTTTCCTATGGCATTAATTACATAACCGTCTTTAGGAAATACAACACCACAATTTAGAGAGTATACAAATGCTTCATCCTGCTTGATGCTGTATATGCTGATTCCTGTCATGCCAGCGTCTCTTAAAAGACATGAGTTGAAATAGTTCTCAAATCCATTGTATTTGTTATCCTGGCTTTCAAAAAGCTTATTCATCTTGTATTCTAAATGTTTGTTATAACCGTTTTCCATGAGGTACAGAATTTCGGTATATAATATTTTATTGGTATAAATGTTATCAATGATATCCCTAGATTCATTTGTTTTTTCTTCAATATATGAATGTACGCTTGCCGCTGCCATTTCATTTGCTTCTTTGGACTTGCTCTTAAAATAAAGATTTATATTTAAACAAGCCATATATGCAAAAAGAAAAAAGCAAATCACAGCAACTGATGAAAATATAATAAATATTTTATTGAATAATTTTCGCTTAATATATCGTTCATATAAATTGATAAACATATAACCACCCGGAAATTTAGTAATAACTGAAATTACATAATACTCTAATTATATCAGAAAAATCATTGTTTGAACTTCTGTGTTAAATCCTTAATGATATCACAGAAGTTTTATTGCGTACAAATATGAATTCGGCTCAGAAAGAACATTCAATCGAGTCTCTAAGGAGGAGTTTGGCATTACTCCGACAAATTCTGCTGTAAAAACATATTAAACATATAGGAAAATTACCAATTAATTTGCAAAAGTTCTTGACATGTGAAGAATAAAGATTTAAAATTAAAGTTAATTAAACATATCAGATTAATAGGAATAAACGTAATTAAAGTGTTGACCAGTAAACTGGAGGCAAAATCATATTACTCATTAGAGTAAAGTGGTTTTGCTTTTTTGATGTCTAGGAAATTTTAGTAGCTTAGTTTGGAGGGAGTTTCAATGAGTAAATTTGTAGACAGACCAAGGTATTTATGTGCATTAGGGGGAGCAATAGGAACTTTGAATGCGTTGCCGGGTGTTATTCCGATTCTTCATGCTGCTGCCGGATGTGGCGGAAATATATCCAATGCATTAAATGGCGGGGGAGGATACTCAGGTAGTAGTTATTGCGGGGGTCAGGCATTACCAAGCTCCAACGTATATGAAAATGAGATTGTATTTGGTGGAGAGGCCAGGCTGGAGGAGCAAATCGAAAACACACTAAAGGTGATTGACGGGGAATTGTATTTTGTAGTTACCGGCTGCATGGTTGAAATGATAGGAGATGACACGGCTTCTGTAGTAAAAAGATTCAACCGCAGTAATAAAACAGTCTTAAGTAGTGATACAGGAGGCTTTAAGGGGAATTCCTATAAAGGATATGATCTGGTTTTAGAGACCCTGTTTCGTGATTATGTTGAAAAATCAGATGAGAAAGAGCCTGGAACTGTTAATTTGTTTGGAATAGTACCGGTACAGGATGTTTTCTGGAAAGGAAATCTTAATGAATTAAAAAGAATCATATCAAAGCTTGGACTCAAGGTAAATACTTTTTTTGGAAGCAATGAAACCTTAGATAACCTAAAAAATGCTGCAAAAGCATCTTTAAATATTGTTGTATCCGACACTTTCGGAAGTGATGCAGCTAAGGTTTTTGAAGAAGTACATAATGTACCTTATATAAATGCACCACTTCCAATAGGTGCTAAAGCCACCAGTGAATTTGTCCTGGTGATAGGTCAGCAAAGATAGTGCCTGTCCATTGTGAGGGCTTTAAAACAAAGATCATGGCTACCGCTTATGATGCCGTCTATCACGGGATTTTAAGAAATCTCCTATCAGAAACGAAGGAGGAAAGCAGTATCATGGAGGATGAGATTGAAGTTTTAAAAAGAAAGCTGCAAGTGAGTAAAACGGTGAATGTTCTTAATGTATCTTCCATGAGCAGAGTTGATGAGGATGAACTGACAAGAATATTAAAAGCATTGGACTTAAATACAAGGTTTTTACCTTGCTATTCCCATCCTGATGATTTTGGAAATGTGCAGGATGCAGCACTGAATGTAAGCATATGTGCTACCCATGATGATTATTTTGTAGAGCATATAAAAGATATTTTTGGTTTACCGTTTATTTTAAAAACTATTCCAATTGGAATTAAGCACACAAATATATGGATTAGAGACATTGCAAAGTTTTTTGGGATTGAGGAGGCTGCCGAAAAGTTCATTGAATCTGAGACAAGACAGCTTGAGGAAGCAATTGCACCGTTTAAGAAAATTCTTAAAGGAAAGAAGGTTTTTTTGGCAGGCGGTGAGATAAGAGTTGTAACTACAGCCGAGCTGTTACAGAGCCTGGGAATGGAAGTAACGGGTATGAAGGGCTATCACTTCGATAAGTTTGGAAATGAGCTTTTGGAAGAACTGCCTGGAAATGATGACATACCTGTATTCCCTATATTTGGGCAGACAATAAACTATCTCGGATATCAGGGTGTATTTGAATTTGCAAGAAGAATAGCTAGACTTTTAAGAAACCCATCCTTTAATGAAAACATATCGGAAAATACACGCCTCCCGTACCATAAGGAATGGTACAAGGATGATCCTTTTAAATATATTGACCAGAGTGAAGCTTTGATAGGATGAAAATGATATCCCTATATATAGTAAAAATCCATTTTGTACATAAAGGAGTGAATTGTATGGCAAGTAAAGACAAAATAGTTATACAGAATTTAAGCAGGGTTTACCAAATAAATAAAAATAATTCAAAGCAGAAGAAAGATTTTTTGGCAATACAGGATGTAAATCTTACAGTAAAGCAAGGCGAATTTGTAACAATCGTAGGTCCCAGCGGGTGCGGTAAATCAACTCTCTTAGACATTATAGCAGGACTGGCAAAGCCTAACGGGGGACAGATTTTTATAGATGGAAAGCTTATTACAGGGCCAGCTTTGGATAGGGGAATTGTTATGCAAGGTTATGCACTTTTGCCTTGGAGAACTGTAAGGCAAAACGTGGAATTTGGTCTTGAGATTAAGGGTACTCCCAAAAATGAAAGAAAGGGTATAAGCAGAAGATTTATTGAACTTGTTGGATTGAAAGGTTTTGAAGACAGGTTTCCTTATGAACTATCCGGTGGTATGAAGCAGAGGGTGGCCATTGCAAGAGCTCTTGCATATGATCCGCAGGTTCTTCTGATGGATGAACCCTTTGCAGCTGTAGATGCTCAGACAAGAGAGATTTTGCAGGATGAGCTATTAAGAATTTGGGAAGAGACAAATAAGACAATAATATTTGTAACGCATAGCATTGATGAAGCTGTTGCTTTAGCTGATAGGGTTGCTGTAATGTCTGTAAATCCAGGCACTATAAAAGAGATAATTGAGGTAAACCTCCCAAGGCCCAGAAGAATAGGTGATATAAGATCTTCGCCCGATTTCAACTGGGCTAAGCATAAAGTATATGAATCATTAAATAATGGTCATGGGCAAATAAGAGATGATAATAACAGTGGAGTAGACATTGCAAGTGAGATTTCTGCGACTGCTGTTTTATAGAAGTGGGGGCTAATTATGATAAGTAATGTTAATAACTTTATAAATGCTGAATTGGAAGAAAAAACAAAGAGCCACCCCTGCTACAGCGGAGGGTGCCAGAGTGCAAGAATTCACCTTCCTATAGCACCTGCGTGCAATATATCGTGTAATTATTGCAACCGTAAATTCGATTGTGTTAATGAAAGCAGGCCTGGGGTGACAAGTGATGTGCTAAATCCCCATGAGGCACTTGAAAGATATATAAAAGTAAAGAATAAACTTTCGAATCTGAAAGTAGTAGGAATAGCTGGCCCTGGCGATGCCCTGGCTAACTTTGAAAATACAAAAAAAACCCTTGAGCTTATACGTGAAGTAGATCCTGATGTTACCTTTTGCCTTTCCACAAACGGACTTTTGCTGCCGTACTATGCATCAGATTTGGTGAAGCTAGGAGTTACACATATTACTGTTACTATAAACGCCATTGATCCCAAAATAGGTGCCAAAATTTACAGCGAAGTAAATATATTCGGAATAAGGCATGCCGGTGAAAAAGCTGCAGAAATACTTTTAAAAAACCAGTTGGCAGGAATTAAGATGCTAGTTGCTCTTGGGATTGTTGTAAAAGTTAATGTTGTTATGATAAAAGGAATAAATGATGAAAAGATTGAAGAAGTTATAAAGACTGTAAAAAAATTGGGCGTATTCATAAGTAATATAATGCCTCTTATTCCTGCATCGGGAAGCGTATTCGAAGATATGCCCCTTACCAGTAATAAGGAACTTAATGACATTAGGAAGTCATGTGAGGTTCATTTAAAACAAATGTACCATTGCAAGCAATGCAGGGCAGATGCAATAGGAACTCTAGATGAAGATTGTTCTCAGGATTTTAGAGAAATTCCTTCACATTCTAAAAAAGAGAATCTATTGGAAAATACAGATTTTAGTTATACATTTGCGGTGTCTACAAGAAGCGGTAAAGTTATTGATGAACATTTTGGTCATGCAAAAGAATATAGAATTTATAAGTACGAAAAGGGTGGAGTAGAATTTGTTGATACCAGAGCTGTTGAAAAGTTCTGTAACGGTCCTAGTGAATGCGATGAGGATGAAAGATTGGATAGCATTATTAAAACAATTGAGGATTGTGATGTTATTTTAACCATGAGAATCGGCCATTCTCCGCAAAAGATATTGGAAGGCAAAGGCAAGTTGGTTGTGCAGGTTTATGGGAATATTGAGGATGAAATAAAGAAGGTATCACAATTATTGATAGGCTCGTTTTTAAAAGTTTAAAAATAAGTATTCATATTCTATTAGATGCTAAAAAAGATACAGAACCGTAAACATAATGGTTCTGTATCTTTTAAATTTGATTTTCTACTTTGCTATCTGCATCCTCCGGAGCATCCACCGGAAGAACAGCCACCTGAAGGTGAGCATTGGTCTATGGGGCTTATATTTATATTTTCAAGTATCTTACGTCTTTTTGCATATGTATTAAGGGCTTTATCAATGGGGCCTGATAAAGTATAAACAGAAGTACCTGTACTTTGTAAAATTCCTGTGGCAGTTGGCCCTATGTGAGCGGTAAGTACCACATTCACATCTGAGAGGAGTTTCACGGCCTCTTCAATCTGTCCATGGTCATAAGTACCTGAGCAGTGCGGTGTGTTTTCTCTCAGCTCAATAAATTTAACTTCATCGCTTTCAGTCACTTCATAAATATAGAATAGTTTGGCTTTTCCAAAGTGTTCATTAATAAGTACACCATCAGTACTTGAAACAGCTATTTTTGCCATAGGATGACCTCCTTTTCATATTGTCATAGTTATTTATCTATTTCCTAAAATTACACTGAATATTTCGGTTGCAAGCCTAAGTCCGCCGCGATATCCAACATAACCCTGATCAGTCACAACCCTGTTTACTATTGGATATGATACACTCCAGAAACCGGCTTTTAGCTCTGCTGCTAAAGGCCTATCCAATGTGCTTCCCAAAACGAAAGCTGGACTTATTGCATGGTCAAACTCGCTTTCGATGCTGCTAAGGTCTTCATTTATATGTTTTGATATTCGGCTTGTGTTTTCTTCAAATATAAGCTTTGGCCTCAGATCGTGAGAAAAGGAATCAAATTGCTTTTTTATGAGTTCTTTTTGATCATCTTCCAGTATATCGGTAATTGCAACATATGCAGGAATCCAACCTAAATCATCGGATACAAACCTGGTTATTGAATATCCATAGTTTGCATCTCCTATTACAATAGCGTTTCGTTGGAGATCAAGGTCGTTATATATATCAGTGAGGCTATGTATGTAACTATAATACCATGCTTTCTCTTTTTCAATAACCTCATCAACTTTGTTGCTGCATATGCCAAGACTTTTACCGACCTCTTTGAGGAATTCATTCGTAGCACTTGGGCCTATTGGAAAAGGAAGAGAAATGTAATCGGTTCCATGGGTCTCCTTAAAAGCCTTTGCAGCGTTTATACCGTGAACATTTGATAATACAATATTTAGAGCTGCACTTGATGCAGTCTTTAAAGAATTGGTATTATCAAATGGAGTAAAAAATGTATTTACTTCAATCCCAAGCTCAATAAGAAGTCTTCTTAGCTCAATAAGGTTACCTCTCCAGAAAACATCTTGGGATGGAACCAGCCCTAATATATTTACCAGTCTTGGATTCTTTTCAAGCCCTTTTTCGGTGAACTGGGTAAAAATTGCTTCCAGTATTAGATCATAACCTGTAGATGAGTTTCCTTTAAATCCTCCGGTTTCAGCTACAACAATATTTTTTCCTTGTTGTCTAAATGTTTCTGTTATTGATTTTACATCATCACCTATAATATCAGTCATACATCCTGTTATAACTGCAAACAAATCACCATCTATTATGGAGAAGGTAGATTCGATTTGTTCTTTAAGTCTACTTTCGCCACCAAATATAATTTCCTTTTCAAGTATGTTTGTGCTTGGTGTTGCTCTACCACCGCAGTATGTGGCTCCCCAATAACCGCTTCCTACATTTGCAGCACTGTCAGCACTTGAACTGCAACCTGGGGCTGAATGAACTATTGCAACAGCCCTGTCAACAGAATTTAATGTTGCCAATGCTCCTCCAAGTGCACATTGGTAACGCGGTCTTTCTATATATCCACTCATTTAAATTTCTCCTTTCAAAGATGCAAAATCAAAGGAATTTTCAATTTCCTTAATATCGCCATCATTATCTTCACTTTTAACTATTTTAATATATTTAAAAGGATTTTCTTCATACCATTGGTTTTTATAAGGATGTGTAACATTTTCAGATAACTTTTTATTAAAAGCCGGATTCTTTAAAACCCTGGTCATTTTCTTTGCGAATTCATAAAACCCTCTGTAACCAATATAATAATCAAAGATTCTGAAAATGGTTGCTGCAGGGAAACCAAGCTTTGCTGCAGAAAGATTGTCAGATACATGACCTATAAAGAGATCGGGTTTGACTTTTTGTAAAATATTCATAAGCTCAAAGGGCTGGAAATTTGCGATGTCTACAACAAAATCCTTACCATCTTGTGCTTTTACAAGCTTTGTATAAAACTCATCGCCAAAGTAATCGTGATGATAAGCTCTAAGGCCTGTTACTTCCATACCCAGTTCCTGAATAAGAAGCCCTGTAACTAATGCCCTGAACTCTCCGGCACTCAAGAAGACCTTTTTGCCTTTTAAATATGGAGTATACTTTTCTACTGCTTTAAGTGTCTTTTTAGTTTCTTCTTCAATGAATTTTTCTGCTTCTTTCTGCAAACCTACTTTGCTTGCAATATCTAAAAGCCAGTTCTTGGTGTTTTCAAGACCGATTGGCATATCCCTTAAAACAAATGGTATTCCGTATTCTTTGTTTAGGTAATCCACAAAGTAATCATCGTGGGTAGGGCAAATGCTTACTGTAAGATCAGCTTGGGTCATTCTTCTGATATCTTCTCTTGAAGCAAAGTTTGGACCGATATTGACTTCAATACCTATGCTGTTTAGAATTCTTTTGATTTCATTTTCGTCTGTCAGGCCAACGGATGCAAGATTTATGATGTTTACAAGAGGTTTTTCACCCTCTTTACGGCCTTCTTTACGGGGAGGGCGGCCTTCCTTGTCATTTTCAATATAACCGTGAACGATGGCATGGAATGCTACGTCATAACCTGTTGCCCAAATTTTGGTTTTAAAACCTTCGCATGTTGATGCAAGGATAGGTATATCAAGTTTTTCTCTCACCCTGTCAATTACACTGTGAAGATCATCACCTATAATTGATGGGGCACATGTCTGAAGAACAACTATAGACTTAGGCTTTAACTCCTCATATGTTTCGTATATAGTATCTTCCAATCTTTGTTCTCCACCGTGCACTACTTCACTTTCAGAAAGATTTGTTGATATCCAAATGGTATCTTTGATAGCTGTTCTACCCATTTGCACATGCCTTAATCTGCTTCCGATATTGGCACCGAATCCGGTTGAAGCACAACCAATAGCACCATGTACAATTATAGCTGTATCAGGCAGAGAAGCCAGCATTCCCAATGTAGGAAGCAATTGGCATAATCCTGCTTGTGCAAATGTCCTTTCCTGGTTTCTAAGACAAATCTTATCTGCCTTAACCAAACCGCAGGCTGATCCTCCATAAGCCATACTGGCTTTTATACGTTCTTCCCTACCAGGGACAACTTTATCTTCTAATAAACCCATAAAATTACCTCCCCTTTACTTGTTAAAATTTAGGTTAAACTCATTGGTATATATATCGCGAGGTGATATCTGGCTTTTTAAATCTTTGTAGCCGTTTAAAATATCTATCCAGAGTTTAACTGTATCTTCCTTTATGACTGCATCAGATACAAAATAATTAACTCTTACCTTTGCAGCATCAACTTCATATTTTTTTGCATGTATCTCTATGGCTTTCTGCTGGTTTTCATTAATCCACTTGTTTACCTTTCCGATTACTGTTACAAAACGTTTTACGAGATCAGCTTTTTTTTGAAGGTATGATTCGGCTGCAAAATAAGGTGCTTGACCTCCGACATCACCCCATATGTCATAATCGGTAAAGAGTATCCTTACACCGCCGCGGCCCAATAGGTTGGCAGGATCGTCATGTGTTCCGGCAATTTCTACATTACCTTTTCTTAAGGTTTCTTCTTCTTTTCCAGCAGGTACAGTTACAATTTCAAATTTACCTTTAGGGTCACTGAGACCATTCTTTTTCAGGTATTCATATGGAGTATATTCATTACATCCTCCATAGGCCATTATTGCAACTTTCTTACCTAAAATGTCATTTGGTGTTTTTATAGGGCTTTCTTCCTTAACAACAAAAGTCATATGGGGCTTTTCCTTTGTTGTTAAAGTATTTGCAGCAACTGCTTTAACTTTTGCACCTGCAGCAACAGCAGCTGCGACACGGTTTATATGACCGCTTGCAAAGTCAAGCTTACCTGAGATAAGCGAAGGAATAAGCTGTGCCCATGGAACAATACCAACCCTTTCGATTTTAATCTTTTGTTCCTTGAAAAGTCCCAGCTCTTCTGCTACAGCGATGGTATCCACACCAAGTGGATTTGCAGAGCTTGGAAGTTTTATAATGTCAAAGCCTGATTCTTCATCACTGTCAGAAGAAGGCATATTATCGCTTTTTTCTTTTTGTGAAGAAGTATTTGATGAATTGCTGTTTGTGTTATCCCCTTTGTCTTCAGATTTGCCACAGCCTGTGTTAGCTGCCAATAAAGTTAATATAATTATAAATAAAGTTAAAAATTTCAATTTGGAAATTCTCATGATAGTTATCCTCCCAAAAATGCTATTGAATGTCATGTATGAATAAAGAGCTCTAACACTTTTAATATTATTATCTATGCTAACCTCCTTCCTTCCACACTAAAAGACGTTTTTCAAATGCTACTATCAGATAGTTAATAAGGATACCTAGAATGGAAATAGTTAAAATGCCCGAATACATTTCTGCTATATCATATTTCTGCTCCGAATAGAATATCAGAAAACCCAGGCCTGAGTTTGAACCCAGCATTTCAGCTGCTACCAGTATTAGTATTGAAGTAGAAGCACTTAGCCTGAATCCGGTAATAATAGAAGGAGTTGCGGCAGGAAGAACTATCTTACTAAAAATAAAGAAGTTGGATGCACTCATTGAACGTGCAGACTTTACTAAAAGTGGATCAACATTTTTTACACCATTTATAGTATTCAAAAGTGTAGCCCATAAAGTACCCCAAAATATAATTGCCAGTTTAGATATTTCGCCAAGTCCGAAGAATAATATAAATACGGGAAAGAGTGCAAGTGTTGATGTATTCCTGAATATTTGAAGCAAAGGGTCAAGTAATTTTTCAACCCATTTGAACCATCCGACGAATATACCTAATGGTACACCTATAGCTACAGCCAGTAAGAGTCCACTCATAGATCTTTTAAGGCTTGAGGCGATATGAATAAATAAATCGCCTGAAATAACCAGCTTGCCAAAAGCCGTTATTACCTCACTAAAGGGAGGTAAATACATTTTATCTACCAGGCCAATACGCGGCATTATCTCCCAGAGAGCCATAAACCCTATTATTGCAATTGATTTAATTAATACATTTTTAAGTAATTGAAATGTTTTGATATGCATACAATTCACCCCCTTCATAAAGAAATAATTAGTCTTAAGTACTTAAATTTTGTTTGGAGATATTAATTTTCGGATATCCAATGTGAGAACAAAAAAAGACTAAATTTATCCTTAAATGAGAAAAGGAATATATTTAGTCTCCAGATTGTCTGGTCAACGTATTTAATTATTATGTATAATCCAGTAAATTTACAGGCGTTGCTGATATTATTCTAAATTCTAAATCTTACTTTGTCAATAGGTTTTCTAATATTAATTTTAAAAAAGTATACAAAGTCAATAGGAATAATCAAAATAAATATTGACAGTAAAAAAATAGTGGGTTAAAATTGATAAAAACGATAGGAATAATTGGTATAATTTGTGTTTTGAAAGGAGAGGTCAACATGTCTGTTAACTTAAAAAGCAATGAGAGTGAGGCAAGGGAAAACAGGCTAGGATCCATAACCGGATATAATGGAACTCTTAGGGACCTGAATTATAAGGCAGGTTGTGGAGGGCTATCCGACAAGGGACGATGCTTTAGTCAGGCAAGTCTTTGTAATGCTGCTTGTGCGTTAAGCCAATTAAGCTTTATTATAGATGCCGCAATAGTTCACCATGCCCCTTCAGGATGTGCTGTTACTGCAATGCAGGTCAGTAATTCAAAGGACCAGCTGGCAGGAAAACTGAATCTGGACAATTCCAGGTCCTGTTATGTTTGTACTGACATGAATGAATCGGATACTGTATTTGGGGCTACTGAGAATCTGAGGGATGTTGTAAGGGAAACTTTTATAAGATATAAACCGAGTGCAGTATTCATTGGAGCTTCATGTGTAAGCGGTGTTATTGGAGAGGATTTGGAGAGTACTGCTGTAGAACTTGAAGAAGAATTGGGTATTCCTGTTGCACCGGTTCATTGTGAGGGGTTTCGGACAAAAATTTGGGCATCCGGATTTGATGCTGCATTTCATGCAATACTGACTAAAATTGTTAAGCCCCCTGAGAAAAGGAATAACATCATTAATGTCATAAACTTTTTTGGAAGTGCCAGGAAAGAAATAACAAGAATATTTGCTGAGCTGGATGCGGAGCCTCTTTTCCTTATTTCCAACACTTCTGTTGAGCAGCTATCAAAGTTATCCGAGTCATTGGCAACTGTAAGTACATGCGGTACTTTAGGAACATATATGGGAAATGGCTTAATGGAAAAGTACGGAGTGCCTTATGTGAAGTCGTTGCAACCTCATGGGATAGCAGGTTTTGAGAGCTGGCTCGGAAGCCTTGGAAAGGCAATCGGAAAAGAAGTAGAAGTAGAAAACTTTCTAAAAAAAGAAAAAGAAAAATATCTTCATAGAATTGAAGAGATAAAAAACAAGCTTAAAGGCCTTAGGGCTGTTATAGGAATGGGGCCGGGGTTTAATTTCAATACAACAAGAGCCTTGCAGGAGTTGGGCATAGAAATTGTTTTTTCAGCTGCATGGCACTTTGATAAGCAGTATGATGATGGCAATGCACCCGATGCATTTAAGTACCTGGTAGATAACTCGCCCAATAACTATAATTTGTCTGTAAGTGACCTGCAGAACCATGAACTCATTAATATCTTAAATACCGTAAAGCCGGATATTTTCTTCTCCAGGCATACAGGTTCTACAGTATGGGCAATGAAACTAGGAATCCCTGCGTTATGTGTATTTGATGAATATGCAATATTCGGATATAAAGGACTTTTAAATTTTGCATATTCCATATATGATGTTGTGACCAACAGGAGCTATACTGAAAATCTGTCAAAACGTGTAAAGCTGCCATATACCGATTGGTGGTTCAGACAGAATAGTGACCATTTCTTGGAAAGTGAGGAAACCATAGCATGACAAAGATTTTAGATCAACCTAGATATGTTTGTGCGTTAGGTGCCATGCAAACAGTGCAAGGCATACATAGGGGAGTTCCGGTTTTGCATGCAGGTCCCGGCTGTGCTCAAAAGCTTGCCGGAGGTATTGCAGGCAGTAATGGTGATTCTGGGTATATTTCGCCCCAGATTTATCCTTGCTCAAATGTTTCGGAAAAAGAAATAGTATTTGGCGGAGAAGATCGTCTTAAAGAAACAATAGAAAACGCTTTGAAAGTAGTTGATGGAGATATTTTTGTGGTTTTATCCGGCTGCACCACCGAGATAGTGGGAGATGACATAGCAAAGGTTGTAAGGGAATTTGAGAACAGCGAAAAGCCTGTAATTTTTGTAGAGACAGCCGGATTTAAAGGCAATAACCTTGAAGGTCATGAGTGGGTAATTAATGCAATTATCGATCAGTATCTTTCAAAAAAGACTTATGGAAATAAAGTTAAAGGCCTTGTGAATATATGGGGACCAGTTCCATCATATGATCCATTTTGGGTTGGAAACATAAGAGAGCTTGAATTGCTTGTAAGAGAGCTTGGACTTACACCTAACACAATCTTTGGAGAGTTTAGGGGAATTGAGAATATTGACAGGGTACCCGTCGCAGAATTTAATCTTTTGGTTTCTCCATGGGTTGGGCTAAAAAACGTAAAATTGCTGGAAGAAAGGTTTGGAACCCCCTACCTGCACTATCCTACGCTTCCTATAGGTGCGTATGAAACCAGCAAGTTTTTAAGAACAGTAGGAGAGTATGCAGGAGTAGATGGAGACAAAATCAAAAAAATCATTGATGTCCGCGAAAAGGAGTACTACTACTATATTGAAAGAACATCAGATGTGTTTTTGGAAAACAGAACCATGTCAAGGCGTTATTCAACTGTAACCAATGCAGCTGATGCCCTTGCAATATCCAAGTTTCTTACAAATGACTTCGGTCTGGTACCTGACAAACAGTACATAACCGACTCAACTCCGGAAGAATACAGGGAAGAGGTTAAAAATTGCTTTAAGGAATATAAATATGGAATTGAAGCCCCTGTTATATTTTCCAATGATGGGTATGAAATACATACCGACATCAGAAACAATGAGTATTTTGGGCCCCCGCTTATAATAGGAAGTATTTTTGAGAAGAAGCTTACAGAGGAGCTTGGCGGGAATTTTCTTGCAGTATCGGTACCAATCAAGGAACGTTTGATTTTAAGCAGTTCTTATGTTGGCTATCATGGAGGTCTTAAGCTCCTTGAAGATATTTATACATATGTATTTAAACAGTTTAATTAGGGCATGAGGGTGTGCTTATGAGTGAAAGAATTTCTATAAAAGTTTATGGAATGACATGTGTTTTATGTTCATATACCATTGAATCCTCTTTGGAAAGGGTAAACGGTATCAAAAATGTTTCGGTGAACTATGCTGCCGAAAAGGCACAGCTGGACTTTGACAAGGATGTTATATCTTTGGATGACATTCTAAAAAGGATTGAGAAGCTAGGTTTTGCAGTAGAGGAGTCCAACAAATCTCACGAGAAAACTGGTGATAAGGCAGATGTTGAGAGGAGAAAGCTTTTATGGCTTATTATTTCAGCAGCAGTATTAAGTTTTCCTCTTATTATTGCAATGCTGTTAGGAGGAATGGCAAGCTGCAGCGAGTATTTTGACCCTGATGATCAAAGTAGGTTAAGTGATTTAATAAAATCCATAGGATTAAATACATGGTATTTTCATGACTGGAGACTGCAGCTTGCACTTGCAACACCTGTACAATTTATTATTGGATTTAGGTTTTATAGAAATTCATTTTATGCACTAAAGGCTAAAAAAGCTTCCATGGACTTGTTGGTTGCAATTGGGACAACTGCTACTTATTTATTCAGCGTTTACATATCTTTATATGATAATGAATCTTATTTTTATGGAATGAAAAAAATATATTTTGAGGCTTCGAGTATTATTATAACATTGGTTTTACTTGGAAAATATCTTGAATCAGTTGCACGAGGCAGGACAGGGAGGGCTATCAGGAAGTTGATTGAGTTAAAACCCAAGTCCGCAAAGGTTATACGCAATGGAAAAGAAGAGGATATTCCTGTTGAGGAAGTTAAAGTAGGGGACATATTAGTTGTCAGGCCCGGTGAAAAGATACCAGTGGATGGAGTAATACTTGATGGCTATTCTACAGTTAATGAATCGATGCTCACGGGTGAAAGTCTTTCTGTTGAGAAAAAGCCTGGAGATATAGTTTTTGGGGCTTCAATAAATCAATTTGGATCCTTGACTTTTAAAGCTCAAAAAGTTGGAAGCGAAACGATGCTGTCTGGGATAATAAAACTTGTTGAAGATGCTCAGGGAAGCAAGGCACCTATTCAAAAAATAGCAGATAAAGTTTGCGGGTATTTTGTACCTGTAGTTCTTATGGTTTCAGTTTTAACTTTCTTTATTTGGTATTTCTATATTTTCCATTCCAGTTTTTATGTTATAGATATTCCAATTATTTATGCAGTTTCGGTACTTGTGGTATCATGTCCTTGTGCTTTAGGGCTTGCAACACCAACGGCTATAATGGCAGGTATGGGTATTGGTGCTAAAAAGGGGATTCTTATTAAAAATGGAGAGGTCCTTGAGAGGGTATGCAAAGTTGATACTGTTGTGCTGGATAAAACAGGGACTCTAACAACTGGAAAGCCTGACATAGCTGATATTATAACGCTGGATGACGATACATTCAACTCGAAAGAATTACTATATTATGCTGCAGTATCAGAAAAGAAATCTGAGCACCCCCTGGGTAAAGCCATATACGAGTTAGGGAAAAGAGATTTTGATGCTGAATTAAATGATCCCGAAATGTTTCACGCTATTCCCGGAAAAGGAGTTTATTCAATCATTGGCGGGAAGGAAGTGTACATTGGGACATATAGTCTCATGAAAGAAAAGAACATTCCTATAACTGCCATAGAAGGTATTATTTCTGAAAGGAACAGGGATGGCAGCACTGTTGTATTGGTATCCATCAGTGGAAAAATAAAGGGTGCTATTACTTTTAAAGATAAAATAAGGGATGAGGCAAGACAAACGGTTTCACTACTTACAAAAATGGGAATAGAAGTATATATGCTAACGGGTGATAACAGATATGCTGCTCAGGCTGTAGCAAGCGAGTTAGGCATTAAAAATGTTATAGCTGAAGTGCTTCCGCATAATAAGGCAGATGAGATAAAGCGGCTCCAATCTCTAGGGAAAAAAGTTGCCATGGTAGGTGACGGTATAAATGATGCTCCTGCTTTGGCAACAAGTGATGTGGGTTTTGCCATAGGGAGCGGGACAGACGTCGCAATTGAAACGGGGGATATTGTTCTATTAAAAGGTGATTTGACAAATGTACCTATTGCGATAAATTTATCTAAAAAGACACTTGGGAAGATAAAACAGAATTTGTTTTGGGCGTTTATTTATAACCTGATAGGTATACCATTTGCGGCTACAGGAAATCTTAATCCTGTGTTAGCTGCAGCAGCTATGGCATTTAGTTCAATTTCGGTGCTTATAAATTCTTTAAGTCTTAAGAAAATTAAAACAGGTTATTGAAATTGTAAAATAATTTAAAGTAAGATAAGAAAGTGAATATAGCCGGATATATATCCCATTTTATCCGTAAGTAGCGAAATATGGCATTGTAATATATATGAAAGTTTAATTAGCAGGAGATATATGAATGTTTTTATAGACTTTTCAAAGATGAAATAACTTCCATTATAACAAAAGATGATTTACTTAGGGTCCATACAATTGAATATTAGCATTCATATGAAAAACGGCTGGCCGCTTGATGCACATGAATTTATAAATGGCAGGCTTAATCCATCCTTTATTCCAAGCGATATTGATATTGGTGGGTTGTTAAGCATATTGCACTAACGGCATATGCATCCAGGTGGCCAACCATCATGAGGTTGACAATAGAAATCATCGACACAAATAATAATTCCAAAAGGCATGGCCATGCAAAAGAAATTATGGACTTTCTAAACTCTTTTGAAAGCAATGGAATATGACTTGTTTTATTTGCATAGATGCATAAACTACAGTCTTCATCTATTTTATCTGTAAATATTTCAGTATTTGTGTGTTCAGCAATATTTATGTTGTCTAAAGATTTCAATAATTAATGCCTCCTAAAAATTAAGATTATAGATTGAATGTGGTAAGATAAAAATCAATTAATGATAACGAACTTTAGAATTGAATTTTTATTAAGCTTTAAAGTTCGTTATCATTAATAAAAGCTAAGTTGAATTAAAATCAACTTAGCCTCTAGTTATCCAGTTAGCTACTTTACTAAGATAAAAAATATATTATATCAATATGCACTTTAATATAAGATTGGTCCAATTTTATATTTGATTTTAGTCAAATATGTTTTCGTATTAAGAGTATTTTTTTATTTTGTCAATAATATAAAAATTCCAGAAATTTATGTTTTAATGAAAAATAAAATAATTAATAATAATTTCAACTAATCCTATTGACATTATTGCAAAAAAGATTTAAAATTTAGTAAAACGATAGGAATACTAATTAACGAAACGAATAATTTTTTAGTTGACCAGAAATACTGGAGGCTAAGCATATAATCCTTTAAGGATTATTAGGCTTAGCCTCTTTTATTTATATAAATAAAAATATGTATTCATATGAAGTACATTTTATGAACAAGAAATAAGTTTTGGGATACTCTTATTAAAAACTGATTATCACAAAGTATTTAGAAAACTAAAATGACGGGAGTGTAAATAATGGCTAAAAAAATTAAGCAAATTGCAATCTATGGAAAAGGTGGAATTGGTAAATCAACTACTACATCAAACATTAGTGCTGCACTATCTACAGCTGGCTACAAGGTAATGCAGTTTGGATGTGACCCTAAAAGTGATTCAACTAATACACTAAGAGGTGGAAAGTATATTCCTACTGTTCTAGATACATTAAGAGAAAAGAATGTTGTTAAGGCACATGAGGTAATATTTGAAGGGTTTAATGGAATTTACTGCGTAGAAGCAGGAGGGCCAGCACCTGGTGTAGGTTGTGCAGGCCGCGGAATTATAACAGCAGTTCAGCTTTTTAAGCAGCAGAAGGCTTTTGAGGAGCTTGATTTGGATTATGTTATCTATGATGTATTGGGTGATGTTGTATGCGGTGGTTTTGCCGTTCCGGTAAGGGAAGGAATCGCAGAGCATGTATTTACTGTATCTTCAGCTGATTTTATGGCGGTATATGCAGCAAATAACCTTTTCAAAGGGATTCAAAAATACTCCAATTCAGGTGGAGCTTTACTTGGAGGTGTTATTGCCAATTCTATAAATGCACCATATTCAAAGGAAATAATTGATGACTTTGTTAAACAAACAAATACACAGGTTGTTGAATATGTTCCAAGATCAGTTACAGTAACTCAGAGTGAGCTCCAGGGAAAAACCACAATTGAAGCAGCACCTGATTCAAAACAAGCTGGAGTATATAGAAGCCTTGCTCAGAAAATTGCTGATCATACCGACTCTAAGGTGCCTACTCCTCTGGACATTGGTGCTCTTCGTGAATGGGCAGCAAAATGGGCAGACCACTTGCTAGCTCTGGAAACGGGAGAAGTCAGAGCTGCTGCAAGCAGTATCTAATCTGTTTTATTACATAACGGAGTGTGACTTTTAAAATAGGTAGAATTAAGAAAGGGTGATTTATAATCATCCTTTCTTTGGTAATCCTAGAGAAGGGCTCCTATATCTATATATTAAATTTATAGCTTTAATAGAATTAAGAACTGTAGGTGATGTTGATGTCTAGCAAGGTTATCGATGATAAGGAAATAAAAAAAACTAAAAACATTCAGCATAAAAAAGCATATAAATTGACTGCTATAAGTACGTTAATTCTAATATGTGTTTATTTAATATTAAAACACTTTTTAAATATTGATGTGGTAATAGTATTAAGAGACCTTTTCATGCTTGAATATTTACCAAAACTAGAAAGCGATATGGGAGTGATTGTTCTTTTTATTTTTGGGTTATTAACATCTTTCCATTGTATTGGGATGTGCGGAGGAATAGCTATTTCTCAGACTGTTGGAAAACCGTGGGTCGAAGATGGAAAGCAAAAGAAGTTATTGGTTATCCCTTCAATTTTATATAATTTGGGTAGAGTGATTTCTTATACTATTGTAGGAGGCATTGTAGGGGGGGTTGGCCAGCTATTTAGCTTTGGGGGAGTGTTAAAAGGAATTGTACCAATAATTGGCGGGATATTCATGGTTATAATGGGAATAAATCTGTTGGGAGTACTTCCATTTCTTAGAAGGGTTAATTTGAGGATGCCACTTTTTTTTGCAAGAAAAGTTCAAAAGGGTAAAAAATATGGCCCTTTATATGTAGGACTTTTAAGTGGACTAATGCCATGTGGTCCTCTGCAGATGGTGCAACTATATGCATTAGGTACCAGGAATATATGGTTAGGTGCTATTTCAATGTTGATATTCTCAATTGGCACAGTGCCTACTCTTTTTGTTTTTGGAGCTATAAACATATTAATAAATAAAAAATTCTCAAATTTTATATTGAAAGTAAGTGCTGCTTTAATTGTAGTTCTAGGCGTAGTAATGTTGGGTAGAGGTCTTGCACTTTCAGGTATTTCAATTAGTCTGCCCCATGTGATGAATTCTAGTTCTGAAAGCAGTACTGCAATAGTCCAAGGTGATATTCAGACGGTAACAACACATATAGATTATGGAAGTTACCCGGTAATCATGATCCAAAAGGGGATAAAGGTAAGATGGAACCTTAAAGCAGACGAAGATAAACTAAATGATTGCAATAATGCAATTGTGATTCCAAAGCTTAATATTGATAGGAAGCTTGAAGCAGGAGATAATATTATAGAATTTTTCCCCCATGAAACTGGAGATATTTTATATACTTGCTGGATGGGAATGATAAAGAGCAGGATAATTATAGTAGATAAGATAGATGAAAATGTTGTACATAATTAATGTCCAATACCCCCAGAATGGCATAGATTTAGAAACACTTTTCTTTAATTTCCTAGACATTAATAAAGGTAGAGCCCTTTTATTTGGACTCTACCTTTAAGATACATTATCTTTTCAACTTATGAATTTTAAACAAGTAATCATGCCCTAATTAATACTAATTTAGTATAAAGTTCGGATAATCTGCCATAGTGCTGTTGAAGTTCTTAGCAAGTATAACAACATCCATCATATTTATAGCATTATCCATATTAAAGTCTGCATAGGATATAAAACCTGCATCCAGATTCGTAGAATTAAAGGCTTTTGCCAACTGAACAGCATCAATCATGTTTACGGCTCTATCCTGAACATCATTTATAGGGATATCCCCAGCCCACATGGCAATCGGGGCTGATTTTGATCCGATAACCCTATCTGTGTTAACGTTAATAAATGAAATTTTTCTAGTAAGATATCCTGCCTTACTTATTAAGATACTGTATGATTTTCCTCCAGGTACATTTTTAAATTCGAAGTAGCCGTTTGAATCGGATACTGTACTTAAGCCTGTACCTTCAAGGTCAACCCTGAAGCCGGACAATAAGCTTGAAGCCTGACTGCCTGCATAGTTAAAATCTGGAGTAATGTATCCTGAGACCTTGAATTCAGTAGGAATTGATTTTTGACCAAGAATTATATTTCCAAAGTTGGAAACATCCTTGTATGAAAATCCTGTGGGGTCACACCAGATACTTACACTGTCGCGTGTACCGTCACCATCTTGGTCATTGTTGACTTGAAGGTCAAATCCCATAACTTTGCCTTCTTCCGCTGCTTTTAATGGAATTTCTGCTTCCACTATATAACCTGTTTCTGTCTTGGATGTAGCAGATTTGAATCCTGTAAGCTCACCTGGGTTATATGAAACCTCATTGTCAAAATTTATTCTGATTTGATAATCATCGGATTCATAGTATGTGTTTTTTGCGTTATCCTGATCGATGAATATTTCTACTGAATCCTGCTGATAAGCATCAGTACTGGTTTTTGACAGCAGACTGTCGGTTACATCAGCTAGGACATACAGCTTGCCGTCTGCCCATAGGGTTTTGAACTTTGCTGTAGCTCCTGATGTGCCGCTTACCCAGACATCGGTTGAATTCGCCTGCACCTCATTCCAGATGCCATCAACACTTCCGTCAATTACAGGGGTACCATAGTTTACTTTAACAAGCTTTGCTTCCTTATCAAACATTAAATAACCAAAGCCAGAAGCGTCAGTGTCTAATTTGTTTTTGCTATCATTCCATACAACTACTGATGATATTTCTCCATTTGTAGTAAAGTCTTTTACCCTGAAATCAATTCCGATCTTATCACCTTGCTTAGGAATTATTTGAGGGCGGGATATAACTGTCTGCACTATATATCCGGTAGCGGTCCTTTGGGTATTTTTTAAAATTATAATATAATGCAATGTATCACCTGGTATATCGGGAGTCGGGTCGAGGAATATTTCCAGGCTGTCTTTATCATTAGGAGTCCTATCATCTATTTGAGTAAGAAAGTAAAGACTATTTCCGTTCCACATAGTCTTAACCTTGGCTGTCGCACCTTGTGTACCTGAGACATACTGGTTTACATCAACCCATTTTAATGCATTCCATAAGCTGTCTACTTCTTGGCCAATAGCAGGTGATCCCTTATATGCATTCATTTGCTGCTTGTAAACCGGCAGCTTGTCAGGATCAGTCAATGCTGTGTAAGCCAGTTTTGCCTGAAGCCTTTTATTAAACAGCAGTGCAGGGTCCTTTCTGCCTTTTACAGGGAAGTCGTTTAACCATGACTCACCATCATCCACACCCCATATTGTTACAGTGTCCAAATTGCCTTTAATTGCTAGATCTTTAAAAATTGCAAAGACATCCATATATCTTTTTGCCTGAAGCAAAAAGATATCCTCTGTTGCAGTCTTTTCAGGCTCTGTTGCAGATTTATAAATGGACATATCCAACTCGGTTACCTGAACCTTTACACCAAGGGATGCTATTTTTTCTAAAGATAGCCTAATCTGGTCCATAGAAGGACTGTAGATGCTGATGTGCATTTGGAAACCTACAACAATCCTGTCTCTTGAAATGCCTGATTCATCGGCAACTTTTAATATACGCTTTGTTATGTCATACATTGCATCTAGCTTTTTAGTGCTGGACTCCAGGTTGTAATCGTTGATACAGAATTTTACATCGTTATCGCCTATCTTTTTAGCTGTTTCAAATGCATATTTAAATGCAGCAAGGATATAGTCATCATCAATGCCGTCTTTATCCACATCGCCCACAATTGATTTCCATTTTGAGTTTTCACTCTCTCCACGAAGCCCGCTTATATCTGAAAGAACTTCATTAACAACATCATATGTATGGATCTTTCCGTTATAATGTGTCATAACAGCTTCGATGTGTGTTTTCAACCTTGCAAGAAGTAATTCACTTGATGCAGGTTTTGTTGAATCCTGAGGATCTGTAAAGAACCATGATGGAATCTGGTTGTGCCACAGAAGTGTATGGCCTCTCAAAAGCTTGTTATTTGCTTGTGCAAAAGAAACAATTTTATCTGCCGCAGTAAAGGTGAATTTACCCTCCGTAGGCTGTATTGCATCGGGTTTCATACAGTTACCAAAAGTCAAGCTGGAGTAATGCTTGTTGATATATTCACTATAGATGGGTGATTGAAGCAGTTCAGGAGAAATTGCTGCCCCAAGCGGGAAGTACTGATCCCAAACGCTGTGTAGAGAAGTTATATTTGGGTCAAAGTCAAGTGAATCTCCACCGGATACCTTTACATCATCAATATAAAAATCAACCAAGCTGTCTCCAGGTGCTTCAAAATATAATAGGATATTGGACAGAGTAGCGTCGTAAGTTACACGATACTCACCTTCTATTAGTGCCCATTTTCCTTTAGTTGCAGTAACTGAACCAATATTGATATAATCGGTACCTGACCCGCTTTCTTTTTGAATACTCATTTGGATGTCCTGAGTATCAGGTCCTTCCTTATACATTACATAAGCAGAAAACTGATAAGATTTATCAAAGTTTACCACGCCCATCAATGTGTGCTGAGGACCGTTCCAGCTTTGGGTTCTGCCAGTCGCGGCAATGCTGTAGTTTCCGTTATGGTATGCTGCTCCGGTAACAGCTACAGTTTCGTCACCTCTATTAGTCCAACCGCTTGCTTCACCATTTTCAAAATCAGTGTATAAGCTGTCGCTGCCGTTTAACGAAACTTTAGACCCGGGCTCCTGGAAACTTACATCATCCAAATAGAAATCAACAAATGACTCCGATTCTGTAGTTTCTACATAAAGATGTACACCATTTTCCAAAACTGCACCTGAAGGAATGGTGTATTGGCCTTCAAGCTTTGTCCACTGGCCCTTTGTTACGTTTACCTGACTTACTTGGTCGTAATGATCTTGTGAACCGTCATTCCACTGAACACTCAATTTAAATGTTACGGTTTCAGGAGCAGTTTCACTATTGTACATAACCCATGCTGCCCCTTTATATGATTTGTCTGCTACAGGATCACCTTTTTCATTTCCGACCAGGTTCTGTCCGGGACCTTGCCATGATGATGTCCTGCCGGTGACTTTCAAGCTTGAGGTTCCTCCGTGTTTTTCATCTGGAGAAGCTTCGATGGAAGCACTTCCCCTGTTGTACCACCAGTTACTACTGCTTTCCATATCGCCGTTGTTGACAATGTCTTTACCTGGTACTGAAGGCGAGCTGCTTGTTACAGCAGAATACATTACTTTTTTTGTTGGATCCGTCTCAACGCCTTTTCTTTTAAATAATTCGCTCAAAGTCACAAATTCATATCCCTTACTTAAGAGTGCAGGAATTATTAAATCAAGTGCTTCCGCTGTCGGGTGGGGTAGAGGCTGTACGTCATGAAGAAGGATTATTGAGCCGTCTTTTACTCCATTTATTATTGCATCTGCCCTTTGCTCAGCAGTTGTTGACTGATCCCAGTCATTTGCTGTTAAACCGCTTACAAAAGTCATATCTATTGCATCATACATTGTATCGCTCAATGCAAGATTGGGCGGGCGGAAGAACAATGGTGTAGTTCCTGAATATTTTTCTATAGCTGCAGTTGTGTCATTTACAGATTTTTGAATATCTTCCTTTGACATTTTATCCATGCTGGAATAGCTCCAGGAATGGTTTCCGATTTCCCGGCCCGAATCAACAATTCTCTTAATAACAGGAGCGGTTGTGTCATTTATTTTGCTTCCGATCATCATAAATGTTGCGGGAACTTTATACTTATCCAGCTTGTCCATGACCAAAGGTGTAAGAACTGTATCCGGTCCGTCATCAAATGTTAGTGCAACCAGCTTGTCAGGACTTGACACAGGAGTTGGTATCGGCGAAGTTGATGCAGTAGTTGAAGGTGATGTTGTGGATGCAGGCTCCAAACTTGTGAAGCTCATATCATCTGCATAGAAATCAACGAATGAACCTGATTCGGTAGTTTCCACATAAATATGTACTCCCTTAGAAACGTCGGTATCTGAAGGAAGTGTATAGTCGCCTTCAAGCAATGTCCATTGTCCCTTTGTTACGGCAGCTTGACTGATATTATCATATTTATCTTCAGTGCCGTTGTTCCTTTTGATACTAAGTTTGAATGTTACACTGTCAGGTGTCGTATCTCCGTTAAACATAACCCATGCGGCTCCATGGTATTTGGTGCCTGCTACGGGATCACCTTTCTGGTTTCCTGTAAGATTCTGTGCTACGCCCTGCCATGGATTTTGTCTTCCTGTAGCCTTTATGCTATAACTTCCGCTGTGTTTTACATCCGAGACGGAAGTGAGCGGAGCACCGCCGTTGCTGTGCCACCAATATGTGCTGTTTTCCATATCACCGTTGTTAACTAAGTTGTTGTCCAATGTTCCAGCTGCAAATGATGAAAAGTTTGTCGTCAGTATCATGCTAAAAAGCATGATGATTGCAAGAGTAATGCTTATACCCTTGCCGGTTTTCCTTGATACCAATTTTAATTCCCCCTTAAAACATGTAAGTTTCTTAACACTCTTTGAATAATGATCAACTTGCTTCTTTCAAAAATGTATTAGTGACATTCTATATTAAAAGTGTTAATCACATTATAAATTACAACATGAAAGTGATAATTTTGTCAAAGTTTTGAGAAAAATTTTTACCTGTTGCTTTATTATTGTTATATAAAAATAGGGAGTATTTCGATCCTGCTTACACTAAGCAGGATCCAATCTCCCTTATTGATCTATTATGAGTTTTATATATCCATGTCAACAAGACCATATAAATTTGCAAAATCCAGGCCATCTATTATTGTATAAGGGACCCCATCAAGATTAAAATTCTCCTAACACAACACTTGGATAATCCGCCTGAGTTTTATTGAAGCTGGCAGCCAGTATAATAACATCAGCCATATTAACTGAATTATCCTTGTTAAAATCTGCATAGGACATAAATCCTGTATCGGTGGATGTTTTACCGAAGGATTTTGCAACCTCAATGACATCTGCCATGTTAATAGCATTATTCTGAATATCATTTACAGGTATATCACCAGCCCAGACATCAATAGGTGCTGCATTTGAGGATATTTTTCTGTCTCCGTTAACTATTATAGGAGAAACCTTTCTTGTAAGATAGCCCTTTTTGCTCATTACAAGAGTATATTCCTTGTTGCCTGGTACATTTTTGATTTCAAAATAACCGTTCTCATCTGACAATGCACTTAATGAAGTGCCTTCAAACTCAACCTTAAAGCCTGATTGTACAGAAGCTGCCTGAGCTCCGGTATAGCTAAAGCCTGGCTTTAGATATCCGTAAACCTTATAGCCTGTCTGAGAGCTTGTGGTTGGAGTAGGAGTTGCTTTTGTAGGTGTTGGTGTTGATGAAGATGATCCTGTAGGAGGCTCCATTCCATAAACCAATACACCGTTATCATATACAGGCATATTAGTAACTTTCACAGCTGCATTGGAGTCAGTTGATACTCCTTTAAATGAGAAGTCGTTTTTGTTATCCCAGTAGGTAGTTGCCTGAGGAGCTGCAATTCTGAACTGTATTTCATGCTTATGAGCAGACTGTCCGCCAGGATATATTTTGGTGCCTGTAAAGTCTAGGGTTACGTAGTATATATTTTTGGATGCATCCCAAGCAGTAAGTCCTTTAGCGGTACCGCCCTGGCTGTAGTTGGAAGAAACAACTATATCGGAAGGTTTTGCACCTGCAGCGATTACTTCCGATAAATCTACAAAATATCTGAAGGAAAGCTTATCTCCCATCCTTGCAGGCCATGCCGATTTGTTAAGGAGGAATGCTCTTATTTCAATATGGTTTGCACTCTGATTGTTGATAGCTGCTTCTACACTGAATTCATCTTCTGTCACAGGCTCAATTGCTTTGTAATTCGGTATAGGGTCGCCGCCGTAATCTTCATACATTTTTGCACATGCACCTACAAATCCTGCATTGTAGTCACATGCTACTTCGTTTGATTCATAATCGTCAACCTTGTCATAATATGTATTGTCCGCTGCACTCTTAGGTCCGCCAACAAGGGCTCCGATAAGTGTATGTCTGTGGTTCTCAGGTACTTTCATGGAATCATACCATGATCCGTGAGCTGTCCTGTGGTGATAGTGCTGCGGCGGATTTACACCAAAACCTGTAAGGAAGCTTCTTCCAGTGCTTCCAAGACAGTAATCGATTTGCTGCTTTGAAAAATCGTTATAAACCTTTGCTTTATCTGATGAACATCCATTCCAGTCTGCATAAACGCTTGCTAAAAATGCGGTGGTGGATGCATGCCTCAAGGAACCCCATGTAGTTAACCATGCCAGACCTTTAGCGGTATAGGCTATACGTGAGGAACCTACCCCAACGGACCACCAATCCAAGTGTCTTTCAATAGCTTCCTTGTAAACAGTTTTTTCAGTTAACTTTGCAAGCAGCAGAAAAGAACCCATAAGCTTATCATCCCAGCACATTCCCCATCTGAATTTAAGGTCAGTGGACTGGTTTTCTCTCTGCCAGCTAGGTTCAAAGGATTCTGCTTTGGTGAGATATGTTTTATCCTGCGTAGCCATATATATCCAGATTGATGCCCAGGTCAATTCATCTATAAATCCGCTGTGTGAAGTATAGAAGTTCAATGCAGCGGTATAACCCTTGTCGCTTCTTGTGGTGTCGGCAAAAGTAAAGAGCTCTTTTGCATGTTTCAAACAGTTTGCAGCATATGTAGGATCGGTTTCCTTAAATATAATTGATGCTGAGGCGAGTGCAGCTGCAGTTTCAGCGACAACTGTGGAACCGGGATTTGCAGTGGTGAGCTTGTAGGACGGTCTGGCCATCTGCATAACCTCGCAAGGCCCCCACCATTTGTGGTCATCGTTTCCGTCGCCAACCTGGTAGTAGAATTCGTTTGGTGCTGTGTGACACTTGATAAGATAGTCGGTGGCCCACTTAATGTTGTCTAAAATATAGGGAAGTTGTCCACTTTTTTTGTAGGCATCCCTTGCTTCATACACACTCCATGAGAGCATGGAAACTGTGTAGGCCATGGGGAGATTGAACTTTACATGATCACCGGCATCATACCAGCCGCCTGTAAGATCAACACCAACATCGGCACCATCTGTCAGCCCTGAGTCACCGCGCCAGTTCATTCTCTTGTCTGCTGGTAGCTTTCCGGAACGCTGGAATTCATAAAACATAATCGACTTTTGTAATGCTTCACCATAGTTATAGCTTGGTGCAGCATTTACAGTCGCTGTACTCTGCGGTATGATTACTGTTGATATAAGCAGAGTGGCCGAGAGGAACACTGATACCTTTTTAAATAAACCTTTTTTTGTAAACATCTTAACCTCCTATTAAAATATATTTTTATTAAAGCTTTGTCGTTTTTCAGACCCCCTTTTAAAAATTAATATTGATTTTAATATAAAAATCAAATTAATTTTTTACTTTGTCTATCGCAAATAACGCTGAACCGTTCGTTATTTGCTCTGCCAAATGTAAAATTAATATTGATTTTTATTTAATTATAACATTTTGGGGATTGATGGGCAATTCCTTACATTCAAAGGTTTCGAGGCGAAAAAAATACAGTTTATGGATATGTTTATGCCTTCTGAAAGCGTTATACATTTTATTTGCCAAATATATATATAATATAGTTTGTATCAATTGGATGTGCTACAGACAAATGTTATAGATTTATATCTTTATAATTCAGAAAAAGTTTATTTTGCTGATAATAATGAATTTTGCTAATGTAGTGAAATTAATATTGCATATTTACATTATTTGATATATAATTTTTTAAAATAGTACCAGGTAATAATAGTTTATAATAATTAATGATTATGGGGTGGTAATTTAATGGCAAATATAGACAAAATAAATGAGCTCCATGCGAAAAAGGAAAGTATCAGTCTTGGCGGAGGTGCCGACAAGATTGCAAAACAGCATGAAAGCGGAAAAATGACAGCTAGGGAAAGATTAAATGTACTTTTTGATGAAAACAGCTTTGTTGAAATTGACGCATTTGTAGAAACAAGAAGCATAGAGTTTGGAATGCAGAAGAAAAAAGTGCCTGGGGACGGCGTTGTAACAGGATACGGAACCGTTAACGGCCGGCTCGTGTTTGTGTCATCACAGGATTTTACCGTAATAGGCGGTTCTTTAGGTGAAATGCATGCCAAGAAAATCACAAAAGTAATGGATATGGCAATGAAAATGGGTACTCCCTTCTTAAGCATCAATGATTCAGGAGGAGCAAGAATCGAAGAAGGTATAGACTCACTTAGCGGTTTTGGTGATATATTCTTCAGGAATACCCTTGCATCAGGTGTAATACCCCAGATATCGGTAATAATGGGACCATGTGCAGGAGGTGCTGTTTATTCACCAGCTATTACAGACTTTATATTCATGGTGGAGAAGACCAGCCAGATGTTCATAACAGGACCTCAGGTTATAAAGGCTGTAACAGGTGAGGATGTCAGCTTTGAAAAACTCGGTGGAGCTGATACTCACAATTCAACAAGCGGGGTTGCTCACTTTAAGAGCAGCAGTGAAATGGAATGTATCGAAGAAATCAAGAGACTCATAGGTTTCCTTCCTGACAACAACCTTTCGGATACTCCGTATGAGCCAAAGGGAGATGACTTAAACAGGATTGATGAAGAGCTAAACGAGATAATTCCTGAAGGTGCCAACAAGCCTTATGACATGTTGGAGGTTATAACAAAAATCGTTGATAACGGAGACTTCCTTGAGATACAAAAGCATTTCGCAAAAAACATCATTATCGGATTAGGAAGATTGAACGGCGGTACTGTGGGTATAATTGCCAACCAGCCAAAATTCATGGCAGGGGCTTTAGATGTTAACTCTTCCGACAAAGCAGCACGTTTTGTTCGTTTCTGTGATGCCTTTAATATTCCTGTAATAACCCTTACAGATGTTCCTGGGTATCTTCCGGGAGTAGGGCAGGAGCATAATGGTGTTATAAGACACGGTGCAAAGCTTCTTTACTCATTCTCCGAAGCTACCGTTCCAAAGATAAACGTAATATTGAGAAAAGCCTACGGCGGTGCTTATATAGCAATGAACAGCAAACATTTAGGAGCAGATATGGTATTGGCATGGCCAAGTGCTGAAATAGCTGTTATGGGCCCTGACGGAGCTGCAAACATAATATTCAGAAAAGAGATACAATCTGCTGAAAACCCTGTTGAAGCAAGGACTGCAAAGATTGAGGAATATAGAAATAAGTTTTCAAATCCTTATGTTGCAGCATCAAGAGGATATGTGGATGATGTTATTGAGCCTGCAACTACAAGAATTAGGCTCATTAATGCCCTTGAAATGCTTTCAAGCAAACGTGAAAACAGGCCTGCTAAGAAGCATGGAAACATTCCTCTATAAGCAAGTCGAGAGACATTAAACCGGAGGGTATTATGGGAAATAAGACTGTAAATAAGATAGATGAGGAAATAGTGGCAGCTATATCCGCTGCAATAGCACAAATGGACACAAGGCAGGGATATAGACTTGTTGTAAAAAATATAAAAAGGGTTCCAACCGCATCACCGGTCTGGAATACTATGGGAAGAACTGAAAGGCTTTCAAGAAAGCTTAATACGTAACAATAGATTGGAGGATAAATAATATGAAAAAATATATGATAAAGGTTAATGGAAACCAGTATGAAGTTGAGGTAGAAGAAGTAAAGGTTGATATGGCAGCTCAAGTATTATCCGAGCCCGTAAAAGCTGCACCTGTTAGTGCGGCTCCAGCAGCACCTGCATCAGCACCGGCACCAAAGAAGGATACTGCAGTTCCACAGGGAGCAACAACAGTTACTGCTCCAATGCCCGGAACAATCCTTAAGGTTAATGTTAATTCTGGAGATGCAGTTAAAAAGGGTCAGGTACTTTTGATACTTGAAGCCATGAAAATGGAAAACGAAATTACAGCTCCAAAGGATGGAACCATTGCTTCTGTAAACGTTGCAAAAGGTACTGCAGTGAGTGCTGGAGATGTTATGGTTTCTATATCATAATTCAGGTGCTTTGAAAAAATAACTTAACTTTTAAGATAACTGATGTAAACGAATAGATTCGGGGAAGGTTGGTGGAATATGCCAAAGGTTGGTATTACGGAAACGGTTTTAAGGGATGCTCATCAATCCCTTGTAGCAACCAGAATGAAGACGGATGATATGCTTCCTATATTGGAAAAATTGGATAGTGTTGGCTATCACTCACTAGAGGCATGGGGAGGAGCTACTTTTGATGCATGTCTCAGGTTCCTTGACGAAGACCCTTGGGAAAGGCTGAGGAAGATCAGAAGTAAAACCAAAACAAAGCTTCAGATGCTGTTAAGAGGCCAGAATATACTTGCGTACAAGAATTTTGCAGATGACGTGGTAGAGTACTTTGTACAGAAGTCCATTTCAAATGGTATTGATATTTTAAGAATATTTGATGCATTAAATGATCCAAGAAATATTGAGACAGCTATAAAGGCGTGTAAAAAGGAAGGCGGCCATGCACAGGCGACTGTTTGTTATACCGTAAGTCCTGTTCACAGCCTGCAGCATTTCGTAAATGACGCTAAGCAATTGGTGGAAATGGGAGCAGACTCCATATGTATAAAGGATATGGCAGGTCTTTTGACGCCATATTCAGCATATGAACTTGTAAAAGCATTGAAGGAAAACGTTAAGGTGCCTCTGCAGTTACATACCCATTATACCAGCGGTGTGGGATCAATGACTTACCTTAAAGCAATAGAGGCAGGTATTGATGTGGTTGACTGTGCGATTTCACCAATGGCACTTGGTACATCTCAGCCTGCGACAGAACCTCTTGTAGCAACATTGAAGGATACTCCGTATGATACAGGTCTTGATCTTGGCTTATTAAGTGAAATAGCTGATTATTTCAGACCCATAAAGGATAAGTACCTAGAAAGCGGATTATTGGATGTTAAGGTTATGGGAGTTGATGTTAACGCACTTATATACCAGGTTCCGGGCGGAATGCTCTCCAATCTGGTTTCCCAGCTAAAGCAGTCCAATGCAGTAGATAAATATGAAGAAGTGTTGAAAGAAGTGCCTCGTGTACGTGAAGACTTCGGTTATCCACCGCTTGTTACACCTACCAGTCAGATAGTAGGAACACAGGCTGTATTAAATGTCCTGATGGGCGAAAGATACAAGATGGTGCCAAAGGAATCAAAAGCCCTTGTTAAAGGAGAATACGGAAAGACTCCAGCACCTATTCCAGAAGAAATCTCTAAGAAGATTTTAGGGGATGAAGAGCCGATTACATGCAGACCTGCAGATCTTTTATCTCCTGAGCTTGACAGCATAAGAGAGCAGATGAAAGAATATTTGGAGCAGGATGAAGACGTATTGTCATATGCTTTGTTCCCGCAGGTGGCAGAGAATTTCTTCAAGCTTCGTCAAGCCGGCAAATATGCTATTGACAGCAACCTGGTGGATTATAAAGATAAGGTTCATCCGGTGTAGGTTTGTAGATACGATTAGGTTTGGACTATGCACAAACAGTAAATAACTCGAAAATTTGGAAGTTATATCATAATGTAATCTCCTAATTTGTGAGTTGAAAAATTATGTAAAAATGCTATAATAAAAATTGTAAAACAATGTTATACTTTGGGGAAGCAAAGTTCAAATTGGTACAGTTTTTATTAAGTGTTTTATTATTGGACCATAAATATAGAAATAGTCTAAAGGTTTAATATTAAATCAATTGATATTATTAGTTGTGTATAAAGCTTTGTTATCCTAATATTCCTTAGGGTATACAAGGCTTTTTATATTATATTTTAACATTTTATTTTTGGGGGGTAAAAAGTGAAGACTAAATTAAAAAGGCTATTGGCAGGCTTGGTGATTGTATCGCTGTTAGCCGGCCAGTGCACTTCAAGCTTTTCTACCGGAGAGCCGGTAGAGACAGATCAAAAGATTGAGAGAGCTTTGGAAAATACTCCTAAAGCATCCTCGGTGCCATCATCAGTAACAGCAGTTCCTGATGTAACTAAAGCTGTGTATACAGCAATACCAACATCTGTAGTTACTCCTACTCTTATTCCCAGGGTTAATGTAAGTACAGATTCATCAATTCCGCCATCTTCGGAAATCATAAAAACTGAAGAGATTTTACAGACACCGGTTACGCAAGAGGTATATGGAAGCTACGCTCTATCGGCACCATTAAACCTATCTGTAGAATCCAAAACCGAATCGACCGTAACATTAAAGTGGGAATCACCCGCAGAAGATGCCGGCATTACAGACTATGAGTTGTATGAAGGGGAAAGTGTCGTTGGAAGTGTTTATGCAGGAACGACATCATATAAAGTGGAAAATTTAAAGCCCTATACGCCATATAGTTTTGTGGTTAAATCCAAGGATAAATCGGGAAACCTATCACAGCCAAGCAATAAGTTGGATGTAAAATTAACTGTGGAACCTGCACATATAAAATCCGATCTCAGGCTGTATGAAGATAAGGTATATGGGGATCTGTACATAGATTCGGGTAACATAGACTTAAATGGACATAAAATAACGGTAAACGGTAATTTTGTTCAAAGTAACGGTAATTTTAATATAAATTTCGGCCAATTGGATGTCACAGGTAACTTCCAGAATTCGAGCAATGTCAATGTAAGAGGCGGTCAAATCAATGTAGGAGGCAATTTCGCCCAATATGGCAATGTGGAGCTAGCGGGAGGAAAGGTAATTGTTGGCGGCAATTATTCACTACCTTATCCTTCATACGGCCGTCTTGTAATGACAAATGAAGATGATTATCTGCTTGTAAAAGGCAGTTTCTTTACTCAGACTTATTATAACCACGATGGGTATTTGACAGCCGGTGTGCTGGAAGTAAAAGGTGACTTTACTGAAAAGGTGCATTATTACAGGTACAATTTCAAAGCTACCGGAAAGCACAAGGTTGTGCTAAGTGGCACAGGCTTGCAAACTGTGAACTTTGAAGCAGCAGAATCAGGTTTTGCGACTTTGGAGCTTAATAACAATTCCCTTCAGGGTGTTAAATTTGCAACACCCATAAACGCTGTAAATTTCATAAGAAATGCTTGCAAGGTTTCATTTACCAATGGTGATGTCACAGGGTGGAAACTTGATAAAGATGAGACATATGATGGAGATCTTTATCTGGCAGGAGAAACTCTGGATTTAAACGGACATAGACTAACTGTAAACGGCAGCCTTATTCAATCAGGCGGCACTGTATACATTAACGGAGGTCAGCTTACCGTTACAGGGGATTACAGGATGCAAACAGCTTCCAAAGCAGGTAATGGTGTGATCTCCTATAGCTATGGAAACGGATACCTTAAGATGGTAAATGATATTGACTATGTTAAAGTGGAGGGAAGTTTTATAACCCAGTCCCAATATAGTCATAGCGGTATGTTGACAGCCGGAACGCTTGAGGTAAAGGGTGACTTTATTCAAAAAAGGCAGGTAGCTAATGATAATTTTAAAGCTGGAAAATCCCATAAAATAATACTGAGTGGTTCAAACAAGCAAAACGTGGCATTTGACAGTTCTTCCAGCCAATATTCATGTTTTGGAACATTGGAAATCATAAATAGCTCAGCAGCTGGTGTGAGTTTTGGAACTAAAACAGTTATAGCAGGAGAGATAAAAACAACTACAACACCACTTACTGACAGCAGGAATATTTATCTGGCATCCACTGCTTCAATTGTATGGGATACTTGGCCTTATGACTTAAGCATTGAGGAGAATAGGACACTTAATAAAGATTTGGCTATATCAGGTGACTTTTATATTAACGGAGGAACTTTCAATCAGAACAATTACAAGGTAAGTATAGGAAAAAGCCTCAGTATATCATCTGATGTAACATTAAGCGGCAGTGTTTCAGTCGGAAAGGATCTTACAATAAACAGTACCCTTAATTTGAATGGGCAAAAGGTTAATGTTGGGGGGAATGTTTCACAGTCAGGCACCCTTATAGTCGGCGGTGGACAGATGTCGGCAGCGGGAAACTATACAGTGCCATACCCGTCATACGGCAGGCTCCAAATGACAAATGAAAAGGATTATCTTTTGGTAGAAGGCAGCTTCTTTACACAGACCTATTACAGTCATGATGGTTATTTAACGGCAGGAATTCTGGAGGTAAAGGGAGATTTTACACAGAAGGTACATTACTATAGATATAATTTTAAAGCCACTGGGAGCCACAAGGTTGTATTAAGCGGCACCGGATTGCAGACAGTAAGCTTTGAGGCTGCGGAATCAGGCTTTTCTACACTGGAAATTAAAAATTACTCTGACCAGGGAGTAAAATTTGTAACCCCACCAAATGTTACCACACTAATAAGAAACGGATGCAAAATTTCGTTTACCAATGGTGATATTCTAGGTTGGAAGTTGGAAAAGGATGAAACATATGAAGGAGACCTGTACTTAGCAGGTGAAACCCTTGATTTAAACGGTTATAATCTGTTGGTTAAAGGCAATATTATTCAGTCCGGCGGTACTTTATTTATAAATGGGGGACAGCTAACCATAGAAGGCGATTATAGAATGCAGACCGCTGCAAAAGCTACCGACGGAACTGTTTCCTACAGCTATGGAAACGGATACCTTAAGATGGTTAATGAGAAAGACTATATAAAGGTAAATGGAAGCTTTATAACTCAATCACAATATAGCCATAACAGCTTGCTGACTGCCGGTATTCTTGAGATAAAAGGAGATTTTATCCAAAAAAGGCAGATTGCTTATGACAACTTTAAAGCGGGAGGAACTCATAAGGTTGTATTAAGCGGTACAGCATTACAGAATATTTCTTTTGACAGTCCTGCAAGCCAGTATTCTTGCTTTGGTACACTGGAAATAACCAATAGCTCACAGCAGGGAGTCAAATTTGTTACAAAAACTGTAGTAGCTGTGGAAGCAAAAACTACAACCACACCTTTAACAGACAGCCGGAATATTTATCTTGGAGGGGCTGCAGTCATAAGCTGGGATACATGGCCTTATGACCTTTGCTTTGAAGAAAATCGGACACTTCAAAAGGATTTGAATATATCAGGGGATCTTTATATAAATGGTGGCAGCTTTAACCAAAACAAATATAAGATAAGCATTGCGAAAAGCCTTAATTTATCATCCGATGTTACATTAAGCGGTGAAGTCACAGTTGGTAAGGATTTATCCATAAGCAGCACATTAAACCTGGCAGGACAAAAAGTTACTGTAGGGGGGAATGTTACTCAGTCAGGCACTCTTGTTATGGGAGGCGGGCAGATGTTGGTTGCAGGAAATTATACTTTACCATACCCATCTTATGGACGAATTCAAATGACAAATGAGAAAGACTACCTTTTAGTTGGGGGCAGTTTCTTTACACAAGCCTATTACAACCATGACAGTTACCTAACTGCCGGGGTGCTGGAGGTTAAGGGGGACTTTACTGAAAGGGTACATTACTATAGATATAATTTCAGGGCAACAGGAAAACATAAGGTAATTTTGAGCGGAACCGGCTTGCAGACAGTTTATATGGAGGCGGCAGAGTCGGGATTTAATATATTGGAGCTTAATAATAATTCTGTACAAGGAATAAGATTTGCAACACCATTAAATGCAGTAACTTTTATAAGAAACGACTGCAAGGTTTCGTTTACCAATGGCGATGTTCTAGGGTGGAAGCTTGAGGAGGATGAAACTTATGAGGGAGATCTATATCTTGCAGGAGAGACCCTTGACTTAAACGGTCATAAGTTAACTGTAAAGGGTAACCTGATACAGTCCGGCGGAACCATATATATAAACGGAGGCCAGCTTGAGATAACCGGCGATTACAGGATGCAGACTGCCGCAAAAGCTGCAGATGGCACGATTACTTATGGCTATGGAAACGGATACCTTAAAATGGTAAATCAATCGGACTATGTTACGGTAGGGGGAAGCTTTATAACCCAATCCCAGTATAGTCATAATGGAATGCTTGCAGCAGGTACTCTTGAGGTTTTGGGGGATTTTGTACAAAAGAGGCAGATAGCCTATGACAACTTCAAAGCCGGTGTAACCCATAAAACAATTCTAAGGGGAGCAGGCTTGCAGAATGTCTCCTTCGATTCTCCGGCAAGCGGATATTCTTGCTTTGGAATTTTGGAAATAACAAACAGCTCAGAAAAAGGTGTAAAGTTTTTAACAAAAACTTATGTTACAGGAGAATTAAAAGAGACAACTGCACTTCTTACAGATAGCAGAAACCTTTATCTTGGAGCAACTGCAGTTATAAACTGGGATGTATGGCCCTATGATTTAAGCATGGAAGAAAACAGGACGCTAAATAAGGATTTAAATATTTCGGGTGATTTGTTTATAGATGCGGGGGCCTTCAACCAGAACAAATTTAAAATAAGTGTTGGGAAAAGCCTTAATATATCAGCTAGTATAACCTTAACAGCAGAATTAACAGTAAATAAGGATTTTAGCATTAACAACAATACCTTTAATGTTAATGGCCAGAAAGTCACAGTAGGAGGAAATGTCTCACAGACCGGAACTGTGGTTTTAGGTGGAGGACAAATGTCGGTAGCAGGCAATTATACGCTTCCATATCCATCCTATGGACGCCTTCAGATGACCAATCAAAAGGACTATCTGCTGGTTGGAGGCAATTTCTTTACTCAGTCGTATTACAATCTTGACGGGTACTTGACTGCGGGAGTTTTAGAAGTTAGAGGGGATTTTACCCAAAGGGTGCATTACTACAGGTATAATTTTAAAGCAACAGGAACCCACAAGGTGATATTAAGTGGTGCAGGCTTACAAACAGTTAGCTTTGAGGCAGCTGAATCAGGTTTTAGTACTCTTGAGCTTCTAAATAGCTCAGAGCAGGGAGTAAAATTTGCAACTCCATTAAGAGCGGTTACGTTTATAAGAAACGGCTGCAGAGTATCCTTTGCTAATGGAGACAAAATGGGATGGAAGCTTACAAAGGATGAGACTATTGATGGAGATCTATATCTTGCTGAAGATGTCCTTGATCTAAATGGTTATACGCTTACTGTAAAGGGAAATCTTGTGCAATCAGGAGGAACGGTTTATATAAACGGCGGTAAACTATTTGTTTCTGGGGATTATAGGATTCAAACCGCAGCAAAAGCAGCGGATGGAACAATAAGTTTCAGCTATAGTAACGGATTTCTCAAGATGGTAAACGATTCTGATTATATTGAGATTGGAGGAAACTTTATAACTCAATCACAATACAGCCATAATGGTTACTTAAAAGCAGGTGTAATAAATTTAAAGGGAGACTTTACACAAAAAAGACAAATAGCTGCAGATAACTTTAAAGCAGAAGGAACCCATACTTTGATGCTTAGCGGTAAAAACTTTCAGACAATATCCTTTGAAAACACAGAAAACGGAGAATCATCACTAGGCACTCTCGAGATTGCAAATACCTCGTTGCAGGGATTAAGGTTTGCTACAAAAACGGTAGTAACTGGAGAGGTGAAACTTACAAAATCTACTCTTGTGGACAGTGAAAATCTATATCTTGGCTCAACAGCAGCAATTAACTGGGAAAGCTGGCCATACAACCTCAGTATGGAAGGAAATACAACCCTAAAAAAGGATCTAAATATTCAAGGGAGCTTAAATATTTATAACGGCAATTTTAATCAAAACGGATATAAAATTAATGTTGAAAAGTCTATAAGCTTCTCGGCCAATGCAATATTAAGCAATGATGTGAATGCGGGAAAAGATATGGTACTAAACGGTACAATCGATTTGAAAGGCCATAAGCTTATTGCGGGAGGCAGTATCTCCCAATCAGGCAACTTAACCCTAAGCAGTGGGGAAATAAGGACAGCAGGCAGTTTTACCCAAAATGGAACTGTGGTAGTTAGCGGAGGTCAGATAGTAGTTGAAAAAGATTACTCCATACCTTATGGCACATACGGACGCTTTCAAATGACCAATGAAGCCGATTATGTGCTTGTTAAAAGAAATTTCTTTACCCAGACCTACTATGGTCACGAAGGCTATCTTACAGCTGGTGTACTGGAGGTTAGAGGTGACTTTACCCAAAGGGTACAGTATTACGGAAATAATTTTAAGGCAACAGGAACCCATAAAGTTATGTTAAATGGCAGCGGACTTCAAAATGTATATTTTGAAAACCCTGGCAGCTCAAGTTTTAACATATTATCCATTAACAAACAGATGGATATAGGATACACATTCAACAAGACACCTGTATGGAATAAGCTTCTTGAAGAAGAAAACGATAAAGAGCCTCCAACAGCTGTAATTGATTTATCTTCATCATCAAAGACAGAAACAAAGGTGTCACTGACATGGACTCCTTCAAATGATAATGTGGGGGTTGCCGGTTACTATGTATATCGTAATGGGGAACTTATATCTAGTACTGCAAAATCAAACTACCTTGATACAGATTTAATACCCGATACGCATTACGTATATAAGGTTGCAGCCTTTGATATTGTAAGAAATATTTCTGCAGACAGTAATATTATAGAAGTAAGAACAGAACCAGATATATCGGCACCTACTTCACCTAAAAACCTTACAGCAGCAGCTAAAACTCCAAATTCAGTATTGCTTTCATGGGTTGGATCAACAGATAATGTAAAGGTAATCGGATATAAGGTAATTAGAAACGGAGAAGAGCTAAAAACTACCACCGGTCTTAGCTTTTTAGACAGTGAACTTCCGCCCGGAACTTACAAATATATAATTAAAGCCTACGATAATGCTGGAAATATTTCAGAAGCCAGCAATGAATTGATATTTGACAATCAGGCACCTGCTGCACCGGAGCTGACGGTTGTAGATAAAACAACTACAACTATTTCCCTTAGCTGGACAGTGCCGGAGGATAATATCGGTGTAACGGCTTATGACATTTACAGAAATAATACAAAGATAAAAACTATTGCAACAAACAGCTATAAGGATGCAGGGTTAACTCCTGATTCTACATACACTTATTATGTAATAGCATATGATGCAGCAGGCAACCTGTCTGTTGCAAGCAATGAAAAGACAGTAGATACTGTAGTTGATACAGAGAAGCCTACCGTACCTGCTAATTTATCATTGGCATCTAGAACAGGGCACACCATATCATTAACATGGACAGCATCCACTGACAACGTAAGTGTAAAGGGGTATGAGATATACAGGGATGGGGCTTTAATATCTACATCGGCAACCAATAAATTTACCGATAAAGAGCTTGTACCGGATACAACATATAAATATTCAGTGGCTGCATATGACAATGCAGGAAACAAATCTGAGAAGTCTTTGGAGGTTAGCTGCACGCCGGTAATGCCTCATATAAAGAGTGTGTCGCCTTCCGATGGAACTACCATAGGTGGCACAGGTAATCAGTTAACAGTTAGCATTACAAACAGCTTCAACTATACCGGTGCGTATGCAACCTTTGAGTATTCCAAGGATGGAACCAACTGGATAAGCATAGGTTCTGGTACAGGAGCATCATGGAATTACAATGATATATGGTTCAGCATCAATTGGGATTATGCCGGAATTACCGAAAGCGGAAGCTATAAGGTAAGGTATACTGTTTATGATGCGGGAAGGGATTCGGACAGTTCCATAGTAACACTGGATTTGGACAGGTCAGCTCCATCTATACCGACTAATCTCACAGCGGTATCAAAGGAAGGCAGTATAGAGTTAAAGTGGGAAGCCAGCCCTGAACTTGATACAAACATCTATAGAGTTTACCGTTCTGTTGATGCGGGTGCAAGGTGGAGTTTGGCAGGAACAGTAACAGGTAGAAGCAATGTGAATTTTAAGGACACAGGTCTTGAGATAGGAAAAACGTATTACTACAAGATATCTGCTGTAGACAAGCTTGGGCTTGAGAGCAATACAACAGGGGTTATAAGTGCAATTGCAAGTTCCGAAACCACACCACCTGTTATTCTTGGCATAGAACCGGCAAACAATACCGTAATGGGATCAAACTGCAATATAGTAGTAAGAGCACAGGATAATGTACAGATATCAAGCATAAAGCTGCAGTATTCGTTAAACGGGACGGATAACTGGAATGACATAAGGACAGTTAATACTACCGGCAACGCCAATTTTAGCTGGACAACTCCCACTATGAACGGAAATGTATATATACGTGCAATAGCGGTTGACACATCAGGAAATGAAAGTGACGGAACTCCTGTAAGGGCTTATGTAATTGACCGTCAGGGACCCCAAAAGGTTACGGGATTGAAGGCAATTCCTGCATCAAATAACATAACCTTAAACTGGGATGATGTTCCCGACAATGATTTTTCATATTTCCAGGTAGAGTGTCAAAATGAGGATGGAAGCTTTAAAACTGTAGGTACAGTTAGCACCCAGAGGGGAATCCAGTTATTTGGATTATTAAACAACACTACTTTTGTATACAGGGTTTGTGCCTATGATAAATACGGAAACAGGGGTGAGGTATCGGAGACCCTATCGGTAACAACTACCGATGATGATATCAAGCCTGTCATAACTTACCTTGGACCAGTGTCAAAGAGGTATAAGGATAAACTGCTCCTTTCAGCTAGCATATACGACAACATAAAAGTAGTATCAGCCGTATTCCAGGTGTCGCGTGACAGAGCAGAGTGGACAGACATAGTAGCTCTCACTGCATCAGCATCAAATGCTTATGTTTCATACAATTATGATATATTGAAGCTTGAAGAAGGAAAAATATATATCCGTTGTATTGCAAAAGATGGGAGCGGAAATGTATCTGATGGAGTACCTATAAATGAGTATATAGTCGATCATACCCCACCGGCTACACCTACAGGGGTAGAGGTAGCAACTGGTGCCTCATACATTGATTTAAAATGGGACAAGGGCACTGAAGAAGATTTAAGCTATTACAATATATATAGATCTAAAGACGGAGGAGCCTATGAGAAAATAGCAAGCGGTTATCAGTATCTAAACATCAGGGACAGGAATCTGCAGAGCTCCATAAGCTACAGGTACAAAATAACAGCAGTAGACTCATCGGGTAATGAGAGTGAAGCATACCAAACACAGGCTGCAAAACTAATTACTGATACCGAAAAACCTCAGATTTTGAGTGTTTCATATGCCAATAATGCTGTTCTGCCTGCTAATCCAAGGATAAGAGTTCTTGCTGAAGACAACTATTTATTGGAAAGTATTACAATGAAATATCGTTTGGCAGGTTCCACGGAATGGACTTTAGTAAAAACCGTAAGCGGTATAAATAATTACAGCAATGTATGTGAATTTAATTGGGATTCAAAGGGACTTACCGAAGAAAATTATGAGGTGGTATTTACAGCAAAAGATGTAAACGGTTATGAAAGCGATGAACTGAAGGTAACATATAGTTTCAACCTGGCGGCTCCAAAAGCACCTGAATTGACAGCCAAAGCAGGAGGTTGGAAGGTAGAGCTTACATGGAGTGCCAACGCTGAACCTGATATGGCCGGATACCATGTATTAAGGAGCACAAATCCGGATGGAGGATTTTCGTTAATAGCAAAAACTACAAAAACATCATATGAGGATTTGGATGTTCAAGCAGGAACCAAATACTATTATAAGGTTGAGGCTGTTGATCAGTATCTCAATGCTTCAAAAAGCAATACAGCTTATGGGATACCCACAGTAGATGATACTGAAAATCCTGTTGCAGTAATTAAAGCTGAGACCCAGGCTACTACAAAATCATTGGTAAAATTTGATTCGAGCAGATCCTCGGATAACCACAAAATAGAAAAGGTATTGTGGAGCTTTGGAGATGGTGAAGAGTCAACAGAGGCTATTTCCTACCACAATTTCAGCACAGCAGGCGAGTATACCGTTAAGCTTACTGTTTATGACTCGGCAGGAAACAAAGGCTTCTCGGAACAAAAAATAAATATCATGGATGACGCAAATGCAAGCACAGTAAAGGTACAGGTTGTTGATGACTCAACAGGTACAGGCATAGGCGGTGCTGACATCGTGGTGAAGCTGCCTGACGGTACCGAAAAGAGTCTGGATGCAGATAGCAGCGGTATTGCTGAAGTACTTGTTCCTTTAATAAGTGCTCAGCAAAAGAACAGCTTTACAGCCTACGCATTCAAAAACGGTTATCAGCCTGCGAAGAGTGAAATCAGTATTACACCAGGTACGAACGCCAATGTTATAGTGAAGCTGCACCGTGGTGAAGTTGTAGATGGAAGTCTTACATTTAAAAGAATGACGCTTGATGAAATAAAAGCAGCAGGTATTGATGTAAGGTCAGCAGCAAACCAATATGTGTATAGTTTTACAATCCATTTGGGATATAAGATTATATGCAACGGCAACGGACAGATAGGTAATACAGGTTTAACACATACAACTTATGTCATAAATGACAGTGTAACATCAAAAAGAAAATATGTATACGTAAATGTAATACCGGCTCCAGACCCATCAGTTCCGCCAACTGTTTCATATATGGAAATACCGGGCGAAATGAGTATGCTTAAAGAGTTTTTCCAGGTAAACCTCACTGTACAAAACCTTGCACAAGGGGCGGAATTTGTACTGGAAGGCTCTAAAGCGAAGCTCAATGCTCCTTACGGACTTACTGTTGTAAAAGGTGAAATCAACCAAAATCTTACACCTGTTAATATTCCGGGTGGAGGAGAAGGAAAGGCATCTTGGATTATTCGGGGAGATGAAATAGGCGAATATTCGTTGTCTGCGGACTTTAGTGCAAGACTTCAGCCTTTTGATGCACTTATAGAGAAGAGATTTGTAGCAAAGGATAAGCTTAAGGTTTATGGGCTTAGTGCGATGAAGATATACTGTGAGGCAGAGAATATAGGATATAAGGATGACCCATACCTTATAAGGCTGGGCATAATGAATAAAGCAAGCTTTTCGCAGTATAATGTCTCATTTAAGCTTAAAGAAGGGACTAACTTCACTTTCAAGGAAGGACAGAATTTGGATATAAATATACCTGAACTCAAGGCAGGAGAGATCAAATGGTATGAATTCTGGCTGCTTCCAAGTGATGATCTGTCAGGACCCCTAGACCTAAGCCAGACAAAAGTAATAGCATCAACTGATGCTGTTGAGTGGGAGTTTACATCGATACAGAGGTCTAGAGGCAGCGGTCTTTCAGGTTGGTACTTTGATAATGAAAAGCTATGCGGTTCCTTTGAAGAGTCAATAGACGGAAATATTGATTTTAGCTGGGGCTCCGGTAAGCCTAAATCATGGATGAGCTCTTCAAAATACAGTGTACTTTGGGAAGGAAATATAAACTTAAAGTACAATGAAGAATATATGATCAGGGTAGATTCAAAGCAGGGAGTAAGGGTTTTTGTTGAAGATTTAAAGGTTGTGGATACCATATCAAACAATGGAGAGACTTCATTTAAAATATCTTATCCAGGTGCCAAAATACGTATTGAGTATTACCAAACCGGCAGCAATGAAGGCGGTATAAAGCTTTTATGGTCAAGCAAGACCCAGGCTGAAGAGGTTATTCCTTCAATGTATATGGAGAATGCGGGACAGAAGAATCTCTTCATGGTTGCAGTGGTAAGTAAATCAGACGGCTCATTGTTAAACGGGGCACAGATTTCTCTCACAGACAAGGATGGTAATACATATAAGGTAGTGAGCGGAAATTGTAAGGTGATAAACCAGTATGAAGGGCCTGAAACTGCAGGTTTTGGTATATTCATACCTGAAAGGGGCGATTACACCTTAAAGGTTGAGCTTCAGGGATACAATACTTATGAAATGGATATATCATACGATGGTTACAGCGATATGATGACTGTAGTTCTTGATAAAGAGACAAGCACAACTGCACCATATGTCATTGCAGCTTTTGATGAAACTTACAACAAAAAGGATTTATCCCTTTCTGCCACACGAATTGAAGTGGGAAGCAGCAGTCAGTACCGCATACATACTTACGTGAACTGGCGTGGACACAGGCCTGGAAATGTATATATTGTTAAGGGAGCAAAAAGCATATCTTCCTCTGACGGAATATTTGAAGCGGCACTTGGAAAAACATTTGACAGCTTAGCAGAAGATGTATATATCGTTGCAGAATCTGCTGATGGCTCAAGGTCTCAAATGTTTAAAGTAATGCTGCAATTTGAAGAACCTCCTCAAGTTTCTGAAGAGGCAGATACTGAGCTTCTTCCGCCACCATCTCCCATAAAGCTGCCCTTTGATACTTATGGAATTCTTGATGATGAAATAACATGCTCATTAGGGCCCCTAAAGGCTTGGCATAAAAAAGATGTTGAGTATAGCTCAAATGAGATAAAGGATCAATACGCTATCGGGATTGAGCTGGACAAAGATGCGTTAAGCAATGGTTTTGGTGATATAAAAGGTCAAATCAGAGATGATTTGAAGACTTTTGAAAATGGTTCCGGTGCATTGGCTGATGCTTATCAAAAAGCAAAAGCTTGGGAGGATTTGAGGAGAGAATTACAGAGGGTTTTCGGCAAGAAAGTCTTTAACTATTCAAACACACTGGACTACAGTGTTGGAGCCTTTGCTTATGCAGAGGTGGTCAGGCTTAAAGATGATCCTAAAAAGATAAAACAAGTTGACGTGGGAGTGCTGGTTCTTGGAGAGGCAGATTTTACTCATGAGCAGCAGTTCTTTATAGGTAGTGTGCCTATTGTAGCATTTATAACTCTACAGGGCAGCGTGGAATACAGACAGCTTGAAAGCAACTTGTCTATTGAGAACCTTGATGGAAGTAAACCATTTCGAATAACGCCAAAAGGAACGCTTAAGCTGGAAGGTTCTATAGAAGTAGGCGGAGGGGTTGGAATTGCCAAGGTTGCCTCGGTTACATTAAGCGGGCAGTTCGGTCCGAAGGTTGATATTATATATACACCAGACACGATAGACGTTCAGGCCGCTATATTTGCAAAACTCAATTTAACGCTTAAAGCACTTATATTTGAACGCAAGATTACATTAAAGGAAAAAGAATGGCCATTGAACTAGATTCATCACTTTTAATATAGTATTAATCTTTTGGGGGAGAAATAAATAATGAGAAAACTTATATCTAAAAGAAGCAAACTATATGCTATATTGCTTGGATGCCTGATTACGATTCAGGCATCCGGCCTGATTGCATTTGCTGAAAATACAATTACGCCGACAGATGATTTTGTTGTGTCGGACCGTGATTATATCAATTTGCCGTCGGAGTGGAAAGGAAACGCTTCAGGTGACGGAATACTCCAGACAAACATTTATCCTGGTTCTGAGCCGCTAGTAAAGCGGGTAAACAATACCAATGTACTGGTATGGCTTGCAGACGATGCTTCAAGGAATTCTGTTAACAGGACAGAACTTATGTATTCTGTTCAGATTGGTGCTAGTGGGGCATGGACAGCTCCACAACCGGTTGATAATGACAATACAGCTGATTTTTATCCCAATATAGCATCTGATGGAAATGATGTGTTTGTAACCTGGCAAAATATAAATAAGGAATTTGGTGAAACTGACGCAACACTTGAAAAGCTTGCCGAAGCCAGTGAGATTAAAGTTTCAAAGTTCAACAAGGCAGCAAATAGCTTTGAAACACCGGTAAGGCTTACCACAAACAATATGCTTGATCAAACTCCTGTAGCAGCAGTATCAGGTGGAAAAGCATATGTATCATGGGTCTGCAACGATGCAAAGGATCTTTTTGGTACAAAGGGTAACAACAGTATTATGTACAGCTGCTTTGACGGATCAACATGGCAGCAGGCCAAAAAGCTGGCAGACTGTGCCGGTATCCCCATATCTATGACTTCAACAGGTTTGGGTGGAAAGCTATACCTGTCTTACTCGTTGGATGTTGATAAAAAGCTTGAAACTGTAGTTGACAGAGAAATATATTATATGATTGCCGATGCAAGTACACAAAGCGGACAAAAGCAGCTTACAAAAAATAATGTAATTGACTCAAAACCTGAGATTGTTACAAGAAATAACAAGGCATCAGTTTTCTGGTACCAGGACAAAAGGATAAAATATGTGGAAGATATAACAGCTCCGGTGACTAAAGATTTCCTTCCTGAACCCATAGACGGTTATAATGACAATTATAAGATTGTTTTAGATAATGACAGCATTTGCCTCATGTGGGCAAAGCAGGTTAATGGAAGTATAGAAGTATTCGGTGCCTTTTATGATACCGAAATAAAAGAAATGACAAACATCGTTAAGCTTACAGATACAAAGCAGATGATTGTGAGCTTTGACGCCATATATGACCAGTCGGGAGAGCTTTATGTTGTTTGCAATAAAGCAGAAAAAATAGAAAAAACTCTTGATAAAAATAAATATTACGAACAGGGCTTAAGCGATCTCTACATCACTAAGATTAGCTGGAATACCAATGGTTCTGCGGATATAGCATCAACAAAGTACAATGAGTCGGATTTCTGTCCCGGCAAGCCACTGCCCATATCATTTGATTTTAAGAATATAGGCAATAAGGCTATAAAGAAACTCACTATAGAAGCGTATGAAGGCAATCCCTTCAATGGCGGCAAAAAACTTGATCAAAGTAAGACCATAGAAACTTACATCAAGGCCGGTACTTTTAAAAATATCAGTACCAGCTTTACGCCGAAGGAAGCTAGAAAATACAATCTTTACCTAAAGGTTTTGGTAAATGATAACGCGGATATAGATATGACAGACAACATAATTTATGCAGATATGGGCTACTGTGATATATTGATTGAAAAGCTGACCGTAATGGGAAATGAAGATTCCAAAACTCTTGTAGTGACCATCAAAAATACCAGTGTTATACCTGCCAAGGATGTGAAGCTTTTTGGCAGAGAGGACTCGGAAAGCGGCAGAATCATAACAGAGAAAGGCCTCTTTACAGTGAATGCCGGCGGGAAGCAGCAAATCTTATGTTCTATCAATACAAAGGATATGAAGTTTGATAAGGATGGAGTTAAGATAATACACATTTTAACAACCACATCCAGTGAAGAGAGGTATACTTCCAACAACAATACATCATTTTTGCTTTCAAAAAAGCTTTCATCCGGCGGTAATGATAATACCGGTGACCCCAACGGAAATCAGAACGGCGGCCAAAACGGCAATGGAAATACGGGTATTCCTGGAGGGACTATTGTAATACCAGGAGACAATAAACCTTCAACAAATAAAAGCAATAATGCAAAATTGAGCAAATTAAATATCGACAAGGGTACACTAAGTCCGGCCTTTGATAAAAATACAGGGTTGTATGATCTTACACTTGACAGTGATATAAAGGATATTATAATAGATGCAACCACTGAAGATAAAAATGCTTTGCTGGCAATAGACGGTGTTGTTAAATCAAACAGTGTTACAAACTATCATATTAATGTTCCGTCTGAAAAAACAAAACTGGAAATCAGTGTAAAAGCTGAAAATGGCGAAGTTAAGACATATATAATCAATATAAAACGATCTGTTGTGAAGGATGACGGTGAAAAGCCTTCAACTGATGCCAGCGAGCTTAAAGATATCAAGAACCACTGGGCAAAGGACTATATTTTGAAACTAATAAAGCTTAGCATAATGGCAGGATATCCTGATAAGACTTTTAAGCCGGACAACAAAATAACCAGAGCTGAGGCTGCAATTGTTTTGGTTAAAATATTCAACAAAAATCCTGATAACACAAACAAACTGGCATTTAAGGACGAGGCAAAGATACCCTCATGGGCGTACGGTTATATTAAAACAGCTGTACAAATGGGATGGATAAAGGGATATACCGATAATACCTTTAAAGCTTCCAACTACATTACAAGACAGGAATTTACTGCAATGTTTGTACGTGCCATGGGATATAATGAAATAGACGTTGATAAAACTTCATTTGCAGATGATGCTAAGATAGCCTCATGGGCAAAGGGCTATGTAGGCAAGGCAGTCGAGCTTAAGTTGATTGGCGGATACCAGGATAAAACTTTCAGACCTGCAGGAAATATAACAAGAGCAGAGGTATGTGTAATTGCTCAAAAATATATTGATACCGAACCGTAAAGTAAGTTAAAAGGAGAAGTAATAAAGTCGGGTCCGAACACTACTGTGTCGGCCCGACTTTTATGATTTTGCTCAATCAAAATTCTTCTTTTTTCTCCGATCTTCCGAATATGAAGAACAATCCAAGTATAATTAGAATAACAGGAACATACAAATTATGTGCAGCAAAGGATGTAAACCTGTTGATAAACATTATCGCAAAGGAGCTGCCGCCTATTGCTGTAAGGATTCCTACAGGGATGAGCAGTCCTTTTGGCCTTCCTGAGAACAGGTACAATTGAAAAAGTCCAACAGCAACTGCCAGCGGGTAAAAAGGCCAGGTCATTCCTGAAAATCTCCAATGGGTAAAGGCTTCAAAGAAGAAAAGAAGCCCAAGTGAGGTAAGAATTCCGCCAGGTACCAACAGGCCAGGTGCTTTTTTGGTTGTAAAGTAATTGAATTCAAACACAAGGCCAAGTCCAAGAACAAACATGGGCCACATGTACATCATGCTGAATAGGTTAGTGTGGAAGAAATTATTGTATAGAAGAATGCCTCCCAGCACCAATAATGCAATTCCTAAAATGGGGTTATTTTTTTTCATTATACATCCATCCCTTCTATGAATAATTAAAGTAAATAACAATACATCGATAACATGTTATATTTTAAATTTATTGTATTCATAAATATATACGGGATGGAATTTAAAATGTCTTATAAATAGTTTAAAATAGTTAAAATTATTTTTTAGTTATTTAAAATAACTAAAATAACTTAAAATTGTTTTAAAGTATTAAATATTTAGTTCTCACAACAACAATCCGCAAGCTATTTTATTCCTGCTGACGGGCTAATGATACCATTTGGGTCGATGCGGGCACCGAAGGACAGTTGTTGCAGCTTGTTAAACAGTGCCGTCTGCTTAGGTTTATCCTTAAGAAGAACAGGGCGGTAGTTATCGATCGCACATGCTGAAACTGATGCGGTATAGGATTTATCCCTGTTAAACTTTACATTTAAAATCATTGTATCGTTTTTTATATTTGTGAATACAAAGTTGCCTAGGCTATATGCAATAAGCTTACCCTTGTAATATTCAAAGCCTTGAAGAACATGGGGGTGAGATCCTATAACAAGGTCTGCACCACTGTCAATATACTTTTTGGCTAGGTTTCTCTGATAGGTGTCGGGCTTGGTATTGCGTTCAGTACCCCAGTGAAGGTAAACCACAACTATATCGGCCTTCTTTTTTGCATTGCTAATTTCAGAAAGAAGTCTTGCAGGATTATAGGTTGTAGCAACACCGGGGCTGTTCTTTCCTGCTGCCCATTCAACCACAGGTATGACATGGCTTGACCCCAGGATGGCTACGTTAGAACCGTTTAGATTATAATACTTTGCCATACTGGCCTTATCAAGGTCATAGCCTGCACCGACATATTTAATACCTGCTTTATCCAGGTTGGTAAAAGTATCAAGCATTGCATCGGTACCAAAGTCCAGAATATGGTTGTTTGCAAGAGTAACAATATCAATTCCGGCTGAAGTAAGGGCCTCAACACTAGATGGTTTGGCACGGAAGGTGAATTGTTTGTCCTTTGCCTTGGTGCCTCTGGTGCTTATGGGACATTCAAGGTTTATCATCGAAATATCGGAAGCGGCAAGAACAGGCTTAACATCTGACAATATAAATTTTGCACCTTTTTGGCTTATGACATTTGCAACATTCCTATCAAGTAAAACATCCCCTGCAAAGGAGAGGGTAATAGTGTCTTTTTTGCTTTGGGGTGCTTTGGTAGGTACTTTTGTAGGTATAGGGGTTGGAATATTCTTTTTTGAAGGGGAATTAACACTGCTGCTCACTGCTTTCTCTGTAGGAGAGGCATTTTTATCAAAAAAAGAGCTGTTCACAGTGTAATCATACAGATAAAATATTCCTGCACACGATATTATCAAAATAATAGCTATAAAAAGTATTTTTCTCAACTAAATTCATCCTTTCCTAATAATAGGATATAATTTGTAAAAAATATAAAATAATATCAACTAGGACTATTATATAGATAAAACACAAAAGTGTAAATAATCTTGTATTTGTCGGAGCAAATAATGACAGATTCAGAAACAAGTGTTTTATGTATATATTGATTTTTATCCTGTAAAAATGTAATATAATCTGTGATAGGTAAAAAGGTGCAAGAGAATGTTAATATACTAATTATATAAAGATGGAGTGGGTATATGGATAAGTCAAATGATTTGATTAAGAAGCTTCAGGAGAATATGAATGAATTCAGTAAGGGCCAAAAGTTAATTGCGTGGTATATTATAAATCATTATGGAAAAGCTGCATATATGACAGCTGCCAAGCTTGGTGAGGATGTTGGAGTCAGTGAATCCACAGTGGTAAGGTTTGCCAACGAATTGGGATATGACGGATACCCCAAGCTCCAGAAAGTTTTGCAGGAACTGATTAAAAGCAAGCTTACTGCAGTTCAGAGACTGGAGGTTTCTTCCAATAGAATAGGTGATGAGAACATTTTAAAAAGTGTACTTAGCTCAGATATGGAAAAAATTAAAATAACTATGGAGGAGATAGACCAAAGCAGCTTTAACAATTCCGTTGAAACAATATTAAACGCAAAGAAGATATATATATTAGGGGTTAGAAGTTCAGCACCCTTGGCAAGTTTCCTAGGATTTTATTTCAATCTTATTTTTGATAATGTACGGCTTGTCCATACAACAAGTGTGAGTGAAATATTTGAACAGATTATAAATGCATCAAGCGGAGATGTTGTAATAGGTATAAGCTTCCCCAGGTATTCAAAGAGGACAATTAAGGCTATGCAGTTTGCTAAGGATCAAGGGGCGTCCGTAGTTGCGATTACCGACAGTTATGAGTCTCCTGTTGCCCAATATGCAGACAGTTCACTTATAGCAAGAAGTGATATGGCATCCTTTGCGGATTCTCTTGTAGCACCCTTAAGTGTTATAAACGCCTTGATTGTTGCGGTAGGTATGAGAAGGAAGGACTATCTTTTCAAGACATTTGAGAGACTTGAGACTATATGGGACGAGTACCAGGTTTATGAAAAGCCGGACCACGTTGAACAGTTCAGAAAAGCAGACTTTTAATAATATAATAGGAGTTACAAAATGAAAAGAAAGGTTTTTGTAGTTGGCGGCGGACCTGCTGGAATAATGGCAGCAGGGAAGGCTGCCGAGCTTGGTAATGAAGTTGTACTTTTTGAGAAAAATGACAGGCTGGGGAAAAAGATTTTAATATCGGGCAAGGGAAGGTGCAACATAACCAATAACACTGATATTGAAGGACTTATAAAAAACACTCCTGGGAACGGGAATTTTTTATACTCATCTTTCTATACCTTTTCAAACCAGGATTTGATAGCCATGCTGAACGGGCTTGGGCTTGAAACCAAGGTTGAAAGAGGAGAAAGGGTTTTCCCGGTATCGGATAGCTCAAAGGATGTTGTAGATGCCTTATGGAGATTTTTAAAAATCAAAGGCGTTAGTGTCAGGTTAAGCACCCCGATAGATAATGTAGATATTAAGGATGGGAAGGTGACTGGGGTAGTTACAAGGGATGGAAGAAAGCTTGAATGCGACTCTGTTGTAATAGCAACAGGAGGTATTTCTTATCCCGGTACAGGGTCTACCGGTGACGGATATAAGATAGCAAAGGGTTTAGGACACCATGTCATAGACCTAAAGCCTTCTCTCGTACCGCTGTTGGCAAAGGAAAAATGGGTAAAAGATCTCCAGGGCCTTTCATTAAAAAATGTTGCTATAACACTAAAAAACTCAAAGGGAAAAAAAGTATACAACGATTTTGGGGAAATGCTGTTTACTCATTTTGGGGTTTCAGGACCCCTCATCTTAAGTGCCAGCAGGCATATTTTAGATTATGATTATAAGGATGTGGTGCTTTCAATAGACCTTAAGCCTGCTTTAAATGAGGAAAAGCTTTATGACAGACTCACAAGGGATTTTGAAAAGTATTCCAGAAAGCAGTTTAAAAATGCCCTGGATGATTTGCTTCCAAGTAAAATGATACCTATAATAATTGATTTATCATCGATATCACCGGAGAAATTTGTCAATCAAATTACTCGGGAAGAAAGAAGAGGCATTGTTAAGCTTCTTAAGAATCTTGAAGTAAACATATGCGGTGCAAGGCCTATAAGTGAAGCCATTGTTACTGCAGGCGGCGTATCTACTCTTGAGATAAATCCATCAACGATGGAGTCAAAACTTGTTAAAGGGCTGTTCTTTGCGGGAGAGGTTGTAGATGTGGATGCTTATACCGGAGGCTTTAACTTGACAATTGCCTTTTCAACAGGATTTCTGGCAGGAGCAAACTGCTGATAGTATTTTTTTATTCCAATGTGCATATAATTAAATTGTTTTAAATGATTATATGATTTTCATGGAGTGTATGGAAAATGAAGATTGCAGTGTTTAAAGTAGGAAAAGGCAAGAAGAATCAGAAAAAAAGGATAAGATCAAATACGGAGAAAGCATTTGTAATAACGTTTTTTATTTTGTTTGCATCGCTAATTTTGACTCAAATATTACTGGCTGCCCCAACCACAAGAAAATTGCTTGTTAAGGATACCGAATTTGAGGGAAGCCCTATAAGGCTGGAAGAGAATCTCTTCACTGAAGGGGAGTTGGAGCTTGAGCTTCAGAATATTCAGAGGGACGAAAATCTTAATATCTTAATTAATGGGGATGAGGTAGCTGCATTTTCAAATAAGAGCATGGTATTGAGAGTGAGGGACGGAGATGTTATTGAAATAGACGGTACCAGAACCAATAACTCTGCAGTTATTAAGATTACCAAAAGCAGCAGCAACATTGAAAACAGCTGTGTGGGAAAAGAGTTCACGGTTGAATCCGAGCTTAAAAACCTAATAATGGTAAAGATATCTGAGACAACAAGCGAAAACTGATATAGGATTTGAAGTCTTACACATGCCTGTCTTTAGTATTTCATCTATGCCTAGGAAATTATAGTTATTTTAATATATAATAGGTGTTGTTTTAAAACCATTCATACTATATAATATAATAGTCAAAAAGTTTGTTAAATAAAATATTTGTAAAATATTCAAGAGAATATGAGGATAAAATGACAAAGGATGCTGAATACCCAAAGAATTATGGTAGCAAGGAGATCGCAGCAGCAGCAATTAAGATGTCTTTAACAAGTGACAGATATGAGGAAAAGGAACTGCAGTCTGAATATTTAAAGAGTGGCATTCATGCAGCTGCAGTTGATTATGGAGGGGAATTTATAACATCCATAATGAAGATTATTGAAAGAGCTGTGGTATCCTCAAAAAGGGAAGGTGTAATAACCGATTCTCATGCTGAGGAGGGAGCAGTTGCTGGAGCAGCCAGAGAAGCCTTGTCCCAAATAACAGGAAAGGCGATGGGGCTTAATGTAGGCGGTAAGATAGGTATTGCCAGATATCATGACCATATCAGTGTTGCGATATTTTTGGGCATTGGTCTTTTGCACTTGAATGAAGTAGCTATAGGTGTAGGCCATAGGGTAGTATAGGTTGTTATTTGACCTTGTAGGGCTACTCTTTAATACTGTAGGATGGGAGAATATGTATAATGGTAAGAGCATTAAGGGGTGCTACCACTGTAAAAAACAATGATTCAAATGAAATACTTGAGGAAACAAAAATCCTCTTAACTGATATAGTAGAAAAAAACAATATAAATGAAGACGATGTAATTAGCATAATATTCAGCGTAACAAAAGACTTGAATGCAGCCTTTCCTGCCGTCGCAGCGAGAAAGATGGGCTGGACAAACGTAGCACTTTTTTGTACAAATGAAATGGATGTTCCGGGAAGCCTGTCAAAATGCATTCGGGTTTTATTACATATAAATACTGAAAAGGGCAATAAGGATTTAATTCATGTGTACCTGAATGGTGCAAAGATTTTAAGGCCTGATCTTGCTGAGTAATATTCAAATCTGGGGGATACGGATGCAAAGGAACATAAGCATTGCAATAGACGGACCGGCCGGTGCAGGTAAAAGCACAATTGCCAAAATTATTTCAAAAAATATGGGTATTGTTTATTTAGATACCGGGGCCATGTACAGAACCGTTGCTTTAAAAGCTGTCAGAGACCAAATTGATACAACAGATAGGGAGTCTTTAGCGAAAATGGTTCAAGATGTGGATATAACGGTCGATTATATTGATGGGGAACAGTCCATTTATTTAAATGGAGAAGATGTTACTTCCCAAATCAGGACTCCTGAAATCTCAATAGGTGCGTCTAATGTAGCTGTTGTGCCTGAGGTTCGTATTAAAATGGTTGAATTGCAAAGGCAAATTGCTTCAAAAACAAGTGTTGTAATGGATGGCAGGGATATAGGTACCTATGTTTTACCTAAGGCCAATTTTAAGTTTTTTCTTACAGCCTCTGTTGAAGAGCGTGCTTTGAGAAGGTATAATGAGCAATTGGCCAAGGGATTTAAAGATATTAGCCTTGATAGCGTCAAAAGCGACATTGAATATCGCGATAAAAATGACAGCTCAAGGGAGTTTGCCCCCTTGGCAAAAGCAGCAGATGCTATTGAAGTAGATACCACAAGCTTATCCATCGATGAAGTGGCCCAAAGGATAGTAAGCATTATAAAAGAAAATATGTAAGTGTTTATATAATTATAAATGATTCTCGTACAAGCCGGGGGATGTTAGTTTGGAAATTATTATTGCTAAAAATGCAGGGTTTTGTTTTGGAGTGAGTAAAGCCGTAAATCTGTTGTTTGATTTATTGGATAAATCGGATGAAAAATTATATACGGTAGGTCCCATTATACATAATGATCAGGTCGTCGAGAAACTAAAAGCAAAGGGTGTTAAAGTTGTAAAGGATATATCCGAAATAAAAAATGAGGGCCAGGTAGTTATAAGGACTCATGGTGTTACACCGGAGGTATATGAAGAAATAAATAACAGAGGACTCAAGTATACTGACGCAACTTGCCCGTATGTAAAAAAAATACATAACCTTGTTAATGAAAAATACAAAGATGGTTATCAAATAATAATTATAGGAGACAGAGATCATCAGGAGGTTATAGGAATTAACGGCTGGTGTGGCAATACTGCCTTTATTGTTTATAGTGAAGAGGATGTAAAAAACATAAATACTGACAAAAAGAATATTTGTGTAGTGGCCCAAACAACTATTACTAAAGAAAGATGGGAAACTATCAATAATTTTTTAAAGAATAAATTTGAAAATGTATTAAAATTTGATACAATATGTAGTGCGACGTGTAATCGTCAAAATGAAGCGGAATATGTAGCGAAAAATGTCGACGCCATGGTTGTGATAGGCGGCAGGAACAGCTCTAATACACAAAAGCTCTACGAAATATGCAAAAAATATTGCAGTGAAACTTATCAGATTGAAACATCCGGTGATCTTCCACCGATGGATATAAAAAATATTAAAAAAATTGGTATTACCGCAGGTGCTTCAACTCCTGACTGGGTAATCAAGGAGGTTATTGGCAAAATGGAAGAATTAAATAAAGGAAATGAAATGAGTTTTAAAGAAGCTTTTGAAAGCTCTTTAGTAACTCTCAATACTGGTGATATTGTTACAGGCAAGATTATTGGCTATAACAATTCCGAAGTATTTGTTGACTTAGGGTATAAGTCTGATGGAATCATAAAAATTGAAGAGTTTACAGACGACGTTGATTTTAACCCTTCCCAGTCAATAAAAGTTGGAGATGAAGTTGAGGTTTTTATAGTAAGGGTTAATGATAAAGAAGGTGTTGTAGAGTTATCCAAAAAGAAAGTCGAATCAATGAAAGGCTGGGATGCTCTTGTTGCAGCCTTTGAAAATAAAACGCCTGTTAAGGTTAAAGTTATAGAAATCGTAAACGGTGGTGTTATATCAGCTGTAAGCGGTATAAAAATATTTATCCCTGCTTCTCAAATAAGTGACAGATATGTTAAAGAGCTTCACGGATTTTTAAAGCAGATTATGGACATCCGCATTATTGATTACAATAAGCAAAAAAGAAAATTCGTAGGTTCTGCAAGGGTTCTTCTTGAAGAAGAAAAAGCAAAAGCTGGAAGTGAGTTTTGGAGCAGTGTTGAGGTGGGTAAAAAATACGCAGGTACAGTTAAAAGCCTCATGGACTTCGGTGCATTTGTTGATATAGGCGGAGTTGACGGACTAGTACATGTTTCTGAGCTTTCGTGGAACAAGATAAAGCATCCTTCGCAAGTTTTAAAGGTTGGTGACAAAATAGAAGTAGTTATAAAAGAGTTTGATAAAGATAAGAAGAAGGTCTCTCTGGGTTATAAGAAGAATGAAGACAACCCATGGATTAAAGCTGCTAATAAATATAAGGTGGACGATATTGTAAAGGGTAAGGTTGTACGCCTAGTTCCATTTGGTGCCTTTGTTGAGCTTGATGAAGGTGTGGATGGATTGGTTCACATTTCCCAGATATCAAATGACAGGATAGGCAAGCCAGCCGATGTGCTTTCTGTTGGACAGGAAGTTGAAGCTAAGATTACTGAGTTTAGTGCTGAAAATAAGAAAATCAGCCTCAGCATAAAGGAAGTAAACCCAATTCCTGCACCAAACAAGAAGGAAGAAGTAAAGGATGAAGCAGAAGTCTCTGAAGAAGCAAAGACTGAAGAGGAATTGCCCACTGAGCACAAGGAAGAGATAAACAGTACTATTGGCGATATTATCGGCAAAATAGATGTAGACGCACAATAATGTGCCTATGAAATAAAACCTGTAGGAGCCGTTACAAAACTGCAAACTAGTTATGTAACAGCTCCTTTTTGCGTATTCCAGTTAGTTAACATAAAATAAAAAAATAATTTCTCTTAATTAGTTTATAATTTTTTCCGATAAACGATAATAAAATACATTTATGAGCTTCAAAATAATGAAAAGGATATGGTAGCAATGGAGAGAACACTTGTTATTTTAAAACCTGACGCAGTGGAAAGAAAGCTTGTAGGAGAGATAATCTCCAGGTTTGAGAAAAGAAATTTAAAAATTGTTGATATAAAGATCATTAAAATTGACAGGAAAAAGGCTGAGGAGCACTATTCACATATAAGTGACATGCCCTTCTTTAATGATATGATAGATTACATAACAATGGGAGAAGTCATAGTTATGATTTTAGAGGGCGAAAATGTCATAAAAACGGTAAGAAATATGATAGGAAAGACTAGTTGTCTTGAATCAAGTCCCGGCACTATACGGGGAGATTTTGGCTATCATAGATTTATGAACATTATCCACGCATCTGACTCTTTAGAAAGTGTTGAAAAAGAAATTTGCAGGTTTTTCGGCGATTTCTGATGTATATTGGGAAAACTTATAGCTATCTTAAGAGAAAGGGAAGATAAAAATGAATGATTACGAATGGTTTAAGGGTGAGGTGTATAAACTTTCAGGCATTGATCTTTCTTGTTATAAAGAAAAGCAAATGAAGAGAAGGATAGAGGCTCTAATAAGGAAGTACGGGATGGAGCCTTATGAAAGCTATTTGCAAGCCATAAAGGCTAAAAATGACATGTACAATGAGTTTATAAACTACCTGACTATAAATGTTTCTGAATTTTATCGAAACCCTGAGCAATGGGAAGTTCTAAAAAATGAAATACTTCCTATGATTTTAAATGTTAACAAAAAGCCCCGAATCTGGAGTGCTGCGTGTTCTACAGGAGATGAACCGTATACACTTGCAATGATTTTGAACAACTTTATTCCGTTAAATGAAATTAGAATTATAGCAACAGATATAGACCGAGAAATATTAAATAAGGCTCAAACGGGAATTTATTCAGCCAAAAGCCTTGCAGGATTGCCTAAGAACTATTTAAACGAGTATTTTACTTCAATTGGTGACACTTATCAGATAAAGGAAAGTGTAAAAAAATGTGTAGATTTTAAGCATCATAATCTTTTAAAGGATCCTTACCCGACAGATTTGGACTTGATTGTATGCAGGAATGTACTTATTTACTTTACTGAGGAAGCAAAAACAAATATCTATTATAAATTTAATGCTTCGTTAAAGCCTCATGGCGTACTTTTTGTCGGAAGTACCGAGCAAATAATAATGTCAAGTAAGTTTAACCTAAAGTCTTTGAAAACATTTTTCTATGTCAAGGAGAACCAAAACAAGTGATATAAAAAGACATAAGCCTCTACAAGCCGTTAGAGGCTTTTTTATGTCTAGGCTCCTTATGATAACATCAACATGATAGCATCAAGGTTGCAAAAAAGCAGCGGGAAATATTTTAAATCAATTAAATATTGACTAGCAAAATTATTTGTGCAATAATATACCAGTCCAAAAATTGCAATAGCTAAAAGTATGGGAAATAAAATTGAGATAAATGCTTTTAAGTACTATAATATTAAATAAACATAGAACAAAATCTCAAAGAGATTTTATAACCTTGATATAAAAAATAGTTTCAAAGATGTGAATCTTTGAAACCATTTGATTAATTGGTGCGAGAGACGGGACTTGAACCCACACAACCTTGCGGCCACTAGAACCTGAATCTAGCGCGTCTGCCAATTCCGCCACTCTCGCAAAATTAACGCACACCTATTGTACTAAATATATAAAAAAAAAGCAAGTGGAAATTTATAAATTTTTTTGGGGGAACAGATGAGAGTTGATTGGTTGGAAAATGACAGGTTTATAAACAAGGTGGATGAAATACTGGAAAAATGTATAGATAGTCTCGGGATAGAGATTATGAGCATTGTTTTGTACGGATCACGGGCAAGGGGAGATAGAAATTCACAAAATGATTACGAGTTCGTAGTTCTCGTAAATAATAATACTCCTCTCAATTCTTTTATTAAATTAACAAATGTCCTAAGAATTGAACTTTTAAGGGAGAAGTTGTTTTTGGTCAAAATACTGCTGTATACTCCGGAAATATTTGAAGAAATTTTATATTCCGATAAGGTTACAGGTACATTTTTATATATGATATGCAAAGAAAACATAATCATTTATGACAAGTTTGGTACATTCATCTCCATTAAAGAAAGGCTTGCAGTAAATAACATAAAAAAAGAAGAAGAATTTCTTAATCAATGTATTGAATTTGCAAAGATGCTTGGTTCGCAGAAGTGGGAAAGAAAATGGGAGAAGACTCTTATGCAGTACAAGTATATGAAAAAAAGAAGGGAAATTTAAGGCAAATTTATACTTAATTTTATAATAGATTTGTATATGTTTGGAATAATATAATATTGCAATATGTATGATTATTAACGCTTTAATATAAATTAAGTATCGGGAGGAAATAATGTTGAACGATAAATTGCAAGAGTATAAGAATTACATAAAAAACAAAAAGATTGCCGTGTTAGGGATTGGTGTAAGTAATGTGCCCCTTATTAAATATCTTTCGTCCATAGGCGTAGATATAACAGCATTTGACAAAGCCGATGAACAGAAGCTTGGGAGCATTGTAAAAGAGCTTGATGCATTAGGGGTTAAGTTTAGCCTGGGCGAAAACTATTTGGAAAGCCTTAAAGGCTTTGATATAGTCTTCAGAACGCCTGGAATGAGGTTTGACCTTCCCGAGCTTTTAGCTGCTAAAGAAGAGGGGGCCGAAATAACTTCAGAAATGGAAGTTTTTTTTGAGCTGTGTCCTGCAACTATTTATGCAGTTACAGGCAGTGATGGAAAAACTACCACTACCACACTTATCCATAAATTCCTGACAGAGCAGGGGTATAGATGCTGGCTTGGCGGTAATATAGGTAATCCGCTTTTAGACCGTATCGAAGAAATAGAAGAGAACCACAAGGTGGTATTGGAGCTAAGCAGCTTCCAGCTCCATACTATGAAAAGGAGCCCTAACATAGCTGTTATAACAAACATTTCGCCAAATCATCTTGATGTTCATAAATCAATGGAAGAATATGTGGAAGCCAAGAAGAACATATTAAACTTTCAGGACAGCACCGATAAGCTAATTATAAATTTCGATAATGAAATAACAAAAAGTCTCTCTAGTGAAGCAAAAGGAGAAGTTGTCTATTTCAGCAGAGTTAATGAATTGGATAATGGGGCCTTGATGAAAGACGATAATCTTGTTTACAGGAAGAATGGTATTGATACAATCATTGTGTCTGCCCATGAAATTGTCATACCGGGTGTCCATAACGTAGAGAACTATCTAGCTGCTATAGCAGCTGTTATTGATGATGTTAAACCTTCAGTTATGAAAAGGGTAGCAACAACCTTTAAGGGAGTAGAGCACAGAATAGAGCTTGTAAGAGAGATTGAGGGAGTAAAATTCTACAACGACTCCATAGCAAGCAGTCCTACAAGAACTATAGCAGGGCTTAATTCATTCAAGCAGAAAGTTATATTGATTGCTGGAGGCTACGATAAAAAGATTCCTTATGATTGCCTGGGTGAAATAATTGCAGATAAGGTTAAAGGCTTGGTTCTTATCGGGCAGACCGGTAAAAAGATCGATAAAGCGTTAAAGGACGAAATAGAAAGAACAGGTAAAGGAAGCGATATTCCTGTTGTGTATTGTGAAACGCTGGAGGATGCAGTAAACTCAGCTTCCAAGCAAGCAAAAACGGGAGATATAGTAATATTATCACCTGCAAGTGCAAGTTTTGATATGTTTAAGAACTTCGCAGAACGGGGTGAAATGTTTAAGGAAATTGTAAACGGTTTGTAATTTGGTGTTTGGCTTGCAGCTGATCTAATGACCTTAAAATGGTCATAGATCGGCTTTTTTATGTCTAGCAAATTATGGTGTATGCAACACCCCATTCCTCATGACAGTAATCAAGGTTTATGAATAGGAAATCATGATTTTAATAATGATTGTAAATCTGGGTTAATAGGTAAAACATGATTCACACATGGGCGTTATTGGTATAAAATAATGCTATAAAATTTAAATGGGAGGAATGGTTATGAAAAGAGTGTTGGCGTATCTTATGATATTTGTTTTTATTGTAGCATTGCAGCCGATGAATTCCATATGTTCCGAGGTTCAGGAAGACTATAAAATATACGGATATTTGTGTACAGATCACAAGTTAACAAATTCCGTAATGAATTCTGGATTCAGGGTATATTTGCCGAGCTGTAATATAGAAGCATATACTGATAGCAGCGGATATTTTGAAATCACCGGAAAATTCATTCCTGGGGCGGACACCAATATTTATGTAACTAAGGAACAATACCTTACAAGATATATAAGTATTAGCCCTGTAAAAAATATGATGATTGGTTCACCTCAAGTTCCATTTGAAATGTGTGCCGGTGATGTAAATAATGATAATGCTGTAAATATGTCTGATATAGTTATACTGGCATCATCATTCAATACATTAAAGGGTGATGACAAATATTCATATAAAGGCGATCTAAATTGGGATAGTGCCATAAACATGAGTGATGTGGTAATTATAGCTAAAAACTTCAATAAAACATCAGAGAGTTATATAACGCCTATGAAGTCTGAGATAACCGATATTAAAATGAAAGTTGGGGAAGTATTTGCAGTAACCAAAAGAGAAGGGGGCTCAGGTATTAAATGGAATGCAGAAATTTCCGATGATACGGTTGTGGTATTAGATAAATCAACCATTGAAAACACAGAGCCTGCTGGTGCCCCTTACACTCATACATGGGAGTTTAAGGCGTTATCGCTGGGCAATGTGATTGTGACCTTTCATTCAAACTATGTGGGAGGTATGCCTGATATATACAACATAAAGGTTGAAGGTAACCCGCAAAACAGTACACCAATCCAATCAAGCAGTACACCAACCAAGCCGTCAGATACACCAAGCCCATCAGCATCGCCAATCCCCAGTGCAGTGGACCATTCTATGCTGACTCCATATTCGGACTGTAATATAGTTCCCGGACAAAATACTATATTCTGTCCTACATTCCAAATGGCCTGGGACGGTCTGAAAAAGGATGCTGGCGGTGACGTGGTATTAGAAGGCAAACCCCCGCTTGCCGATATTCTCAATAAGGGGTTTGATTGGTCAAACTCACTAACTGAAGATAGTTATGTTGCTATATCAGGTATTGGTGACAATATGGTAGAACAAATTAAAAACAATCTTAAGTCCAAGTTCGGTGATGACGCTCCTGAAGTTGAATCTATAGGTCCTGGGGGATACATATCCTGTGCATTTTTGCTGAAAAAAATGAAATTTGCAAAGTCATTTGAAGACACACGTCCTATTTTCTTTAGCTCAAATGGTGAAACTACTCAGGTAGCGTCTTTTGGAATAGAAAACGGATCTAAAAGGTATAATGATCTTTCCAGTCAGGTTAGCATATATGATTATAAAAACGACAATGATTTTATAGTTAAGTTATTACCGGAAGACACAAATGAAGAAATAATTCTTGCAAAGGTTGCACCAGGTGAAACCCTCAATAAAACATATGCAGAAATAATGGAAAGGATAAAAAAATCAACGCCGGAAAGCTTACGATTCACTGAATCCATAGCAATACCTGAAGTGAATTTGAATATTGAAGGAGAATATTCTGATTTGCATAAAAGAATTTTTAATCAAGCTTTATATGACTATAAGATTACAAAAGCATATCAGAATGTAAAATTTAAACTGAACAAGGATGGAGTAAAACTTGCTTCAGAAGCAATTATACTTGCAACGCCTTCTGCTATCATGAATAAAAAGAACTTGGTGTTTGACAAACAATTTTTGATATGCCTTAAACAGAAGGATGCACAAAATCCATATCTTTTAATCTGGATTGATAATCCAGGGGTTTTGGTAAATAAATAAGCGATTGTACTTTCCTAGAAATTAAAAAGATCAGTTCAATGAACTGATCTTTTTTAGTGGAGGGAGATGGATTCGAACCATCGAAGTCAGCGACAACAGATTTACAGTCTGCCCCCTTTGGCCACTCGGGAACCCCTCCATATGGTGCCCAGAGCCGGAATCGAACCAGCGACACGTGGATTTTCAGTCCACTGCTCTACCGACTGAGCTATCTGGGCTTATTAAATGTCAACTTTTTATAAGGTATAAACCAAACGATTTATATTTCTGCTTATGTATTAAAGCAAGTGGGCCTTCAGGGACTCGAACCCCGGACCAACCGGTTATGAGCCGGTTGCTCTAACCAACTGAGCTAAAGGCCCTCAAAAAAGTCACATGTGTTAGTATAGTAGAAAATAGCTATTTCGTCAAGAGAAATTTAAATAAATTTATTATTTTTTTTAATTATAAGTCAATAATTGCATATTTTTTAAAACAATGCTAATATTAAAATCGATCAATATTTATATTTGCTTGTCGCAAATATAGAATACTTTTCTACTGAAGTTTCAACGAGGTGAAAAATGGATTATAAAGATATATTAAAGGAATTGGTATCAATAACGGCTGTTTCAGGCTTTGAACAAGCTTCCGCTGAAAGAATAAAGGGTATTATGGAAGGGAAATGTGACGAGGCTTCAATTGACAGCTTTTTTAATGTTATAGGGATTAGAAGAGGTACCGGGGATAATCCTAAGAAAATAATAATAACAGCTCACTATGATGAAATAGGTTTTCTGGTTAAGAGCATTGATGATAAGGGATTTATAAAATTAACAAATATGGGTGGAATTGACCCTAAACTTCTATTAGCACAAGAGGTTGTTATTCACGGCAAAAAGGATATAGTCGGTATAATAGGTGCAAAGCCGCCCCACCTGTTAAAGCCGGAAGAAGCAAAGAAGGCGGTTAAACTGGAGGATTTATCGGTTGATACAGGCCTGGGTAAGGAGGAATTAAGGAAAATTGTATCCATTGGAGATACAGCTACATTAATGGTTCCATTATTGGAACTTGAAGGAAATAAAATTAGTTCCAAGTCTTTGGATAATAGAAGCGGAGTAGCTGCAATGATTGGAATTATGAACGAGATTTCAGGTATCAAGCTGAAAAACGATGTTTTCTTTGTAGCCACTACCCAGGAGGAGGTTGGATTGAGAGGAGTGCAGGTATCATCCTACGCAATTGCTCCTGATGCAGCAGTGGTTATAGATGCATGTCATGGTGATATGCCGGAATGCCCTAAAGAGTCCATTTATCCACTTGGTAAAGGACCGGCAATAGGTCTTGGTCCAAACCTTCACAGAATTTTGACCGGAAAATTGTTCAAAATAGCTAAAGACAACGATATTCCACACCAGACCGATATAGAGCCTGATAACACCGGAACAGAGGCTTGGGCACTGCAAGTGTCAAGATCAGGGATTCCAACTGTGCTAGTCTCCATACCATTAAGATATATGCATACAGGAACGGAAACCTTAAGTATTTCGGATGTGGAAAACACCGTTAAGCTGGTTAAGGCGTTCTTAACAGCTTTAGATGACGGGATGGAGGGGATTTTGTGATATTAAAAGAGCTGACTGAGTTAAACGGAATTTCCGGCAGCGAGTACAATGTTATGGAATTTATAAAAAGTCATGTAGAAAAATATGCAGATAATATACAAGTAGATTCAATGGGTAATCTCATTGCTTTTAAAAAAGGGATTAAGGGCAAATATAAGGTCATGCTTTCAGCCCATATGGATGAAGTAGGATTAATGGTGACAGGTTATCAAGATGGCATGCTTAAGTTTAAGAATGTTGGAGGCCTTGATGATAGAATACTTCCAGGAAAAAGAGTTCTGGTAGGTGACAAGCGTTTACCCGGCATAATCGGTGTTAAACCCATTCACTTGCAGGAAAGAGATGAACGGGGCGTAAATATTAAGCTTAAAAGCATGTATGTAGATATAGGTGCTGACAAGAAGGAGGAAGCTGAAGTACTTGCTCCTTTAGGAGAATATATCGCTTTTCACAGCGAGTACACCGAACTTGGGAATGACGTTGTTAAAGCAAAAGCATTGGATGATAGGGTAGGCTGTGCCATTCTTATGGAGTTGATCAAAGAAAAATATGACTTTGATTTATATGTTTGTTTTACTGTGCAGGAGGAGGTGGGCCTTAGAGGCTCCGAAGTAGCTGCATACAGGATAAAACCACATCTTGCTCTTGTTATGGAGGGCACTACATGTTCAGATGTCCCGGGAGTTGAGGAACACAGTTACTCATCAACATTGGGCGGTGGTGCGGTTCTTACCATCATGGACAGAACTTCATACTCAGATAAAGCTTTAGTTAATTATTTATATAAGCTTGGTGAAGAAAACAATATAAAGGTTCAATTTAAAAGGACTACAACAGGCGGTAATGATGCAGGGAAAATCCAGCTTACGGGATCGGGTGTGAAGGTTGCTTCAATCTCGGTTCCATGCAGGTATATTCATTCACCTGTTTCAGTAATGAGCAAGAGGGATTATAACTCCTGCCTTGAGCTTGCAAAGCTGGCATTAAATGAATTTAACAGTGATGAAATTATAGGTAGATTAATTGATTTTAAAACAGGTGAAAATTAATTTATTTTTTATCATCCTTATACAGAATATCGGAGGTAAAAGCATGTTTGAGCTTATAAAAAGTTTGACCGAAAAGTTTGGTGTATCGGGCAATGAGGAAGAAATCAGAGAGTTTATAAAGGGCAGGATAGAAAAATACGTAGACAATATAGAGGTTGATGCATTGGGAAACCTCATTGCAACTAAAAAAGGTAAGGGAAAGAAGATCATGGTTGCAGCACATATGGATGAAATTGGTGTTATGGCAACTCATATAGATGACAAAGGCTTTGTAAGGTTCTCAAATATAGGGTGGGTATCTGCAAATTATGCACTTGGGCAGAGAGTAAGGTTTGGAAGCGGTACTTATGGAACTGTGTTTTATGAAGAAAAGCTTGAAGATCTAAAGGGACTAAAGCTTTCCAATATGTATATAGATATTGGTGCTAAAGACAAGGCTGACGCACAAAGCAAGGTTAAAATAGGAGATACTGCTGCTTTCTGCGGAGATGCTTTAATTTCAGGAGATATGGTAATATCAAAAGCCCTCGATGACAGATCGGGATGTGCGGTTTTGATCAAGACAATAGAAAATCTGCCAAAGACTGATAATGAGATATATTTTGTGTTTACGGTCCAGGAGGAATTAGGGCTAAGAGGTGCAAAGACCGCAGCCTACAAGCTGCTTCCGGATTTTGCTATTGCCGTTGATGTTACACTTACAGGAGATACGCCTGATTGTAAGCCCATGGAAGTAAAATGTGGAAAGGGACCTGCTATAAAAATTAAAGACAGATCAGTCATATGCCACAATACTGTAAAAAAGCTTTTGGAAGAATCGGCACAAAAACTTAGTATTCCGTATCAGTTTGAAATACTTGAAAGCGGAGGAAGTGATCCGGGAGCTATCCACGTTACGGCAGGAGGTATTCCGTCCGGTGCAATATCCATTCCATGCAGGTATACTCACAGCCCATCGGAGATGGTTTCATTAACAGATATGGAGGATGCTGTAAAGCTATTAACCCAGAGTTTGATTTTTTAAAACCGGTTATTATTAAATAAAGATAGATAGACAAGTCGTTTTTGACTTGTCTATTTATAGATGAAGGGCTAATTTCATATTGCAAGTGTTTATTGACACATTTTATTACTGTATTCAGGAGAAGTTAGCCTATCATAATAACATCTGACTTGGCCAACCCAGTCTTCAAATGTCTCTTTCCAGAATACACTGTTGAAGAAATCTGTTATTGACTGTTGATCCTGAGGATTAAACCTGATAATGGTAAAAGGATCTGCACCCTGTTCCAATACACCACCAAAGACACTATTCGTGCTGACTCCCTCCTCTACAAGTATCATAACGGGAAGCCCACGTTGGTATGCCATTGCGGTTTCAATCTGTATATATGGGCTGCTTAACCAAAAATTTTCAAAGGTTTGCTGCTGTGGTGTGCAAAGCCTGGATATTGCTTCTGTAACAAAAACTCGCCGGAAAGCAATGGTCATGAACCCAAAACTACTTAGCATCATACGCCTTATACCAGTTAATGGAGTTTCGGTATATTGATCGGTTCTACCAAGAGTTCTTGGAAAAAGCAAACGATCCTTGATTTCTTCAATTACCCGGTTTAAAAATTCTTGCTGCAAGCTGTTATATGGTGTTGCATAGCTAAGAAATACAGGAATTTTGTATACTGGGTTGGATGCTTCTTCTAGTGAATTTGAAAGTGTATAATATACATTTTCGACGTTTTTTGCCGAGTCTGTATCCTCTAAGTGGTTCATGGAGTAGTATTCATCCATTTATATCGCCTTCCTCGTAAATTAATAAAGTTTTGAAGTTTCTTATGACAACAAACAAGGTTGCAAAATCGCAATCCATTTTGTTATTAACATAATATGTTTGCTATTGGCGATGTGTTCATGTCCATAAAGATTTTGCTGTTATATTAATTTTTAAAATTAATATATTTACATTGACAGAACAAGATATATATCATAAAATTACAATATATAGATATAAGGATTGAGTGTTAATATAAATTAACGAATCATCGAAGGGGGCGAATTAAATGAAGGTTGTAATAGTAGGTGGAGTTGCAGGTGGTGCAAGTGCAGCGGCAAGGCTTAGGAGGGTTAGTGAGGAGGCAGAGATAATATTGTTTGAAAAGGGTGAGCACATTTCTTTTGCCAATTGCGGGCTGCCGTATTATATCGGAGAAGTCATCAAGGATAAAGAAAAGCTCCTGGTACAGACTCCTGAAAAAATGAAGGAAAGATTTCGGATTGATGTGAGGGTAAACAGTGAGGTTACAAAAATAGATACAGAAAACAAGAAAGTTGAGGTTCTAAACCTTGTTGAAAGAAAGGTGTATACAGAAAGTTATGACAAATTGATATTATCTCCGGGTGCAGAGCCAATAAGGCCGACTCTTCCGGGTATAGACTCTAAAAGAATATTTACCTTAAGAAATATACCGGATACCTTCAGGATTAAGGACTATGTGGATAGGATGAATCCGAAGAGGGCGGTTGTTGTGGGAGCTGGGTTTATCGGCCTTGAAGTTGCTGAAAATCTTCATTTAAGAGGTCTTAAGGTTACTGTTGTAGAACTTGCAGACCATGTAATTGGGCCATTGGATTATGATATGGCTGCTTTGGTTCATCAACATCTGAAAACAAAGCAAGTTGAGTTCTATTTGAAGGATGCCGTTGAGGCTTTTGAGGATGGTGATGCATGGGTCAATGTTAAGCTGTCAAGCGGGCGGACCCTTAAAGCTGACATGGTAATAATGGGAATAGGTGTAAGACCTGAGTCTAAAATAGCAAGGGAAGCAGGCCTTGCCATAGGTAAAACAGGAGGTGTACTGGTAAATGAGTATATGCAAACCTCTAATGAAGATGTTTATTCTGTTGGAGATGCCGTCGAGATAAAGGATTTTGTTAGCGGCAAAGAGGCTTTGATTCCGCTTGCAGGCCCTGCCAACAAGCAGGGAAGGATTGCTGCCAACAATATAGCCGGTCTTTATGAAAAATTTGGCGGAACACAAGGCACATCAATTGTTAAGGTTTTTGATATAACTGTGGCTGTAACGGGGAATAATGAAAGAATACTCAAAAAAAACGGGATAGAATTCGAAAAGTCTTTTACCCATTCTGCGTCTCATGCAGGATATTATCCTGGGGCAATACCAATGTCGATCAAGCTGTTATTTGCAAAAAAGGATGGCAGGATATTAGGGGCTCAGATAGTTGGGTATGAAGGCGTTGACAAAAGGATGGATGTCATATCCACTGCCATAAGAGCAAATATGACTGTATTTGATTTAGAGACCCTCGAACTGTCATACGCTCCGCCCTATTCCTCAGCAAAGGACCCTGTTAATATAGCAGGCTTTGCGGCATCCAATATCCTAAAAAAAGATGTGGAGATATTTCACTGGGAAGAGGTAGGAGGAATTGACACTGAAAAGTCCATGCTTATTGATGTAAGATCTCCAGAGGAACACAGACTTGGAACCATTAAGGGATCTATAAATATATCTGTTGATGAGATTCGCGATAGGCTGGATGATATACCTAAAGACAAGGATATATACGTTTTTTGTCAGGTGGGATTAAGGGGGTATCTGGCGTCAAGGATACTTATGCAAAAGGGATATAGAGTAAAGAACTTAAGCGGAGGGTATAAGACATACCAGGTAGCCGTACAGAAGCAGGCCAATGAGGATATTTATGAGTATGACAAGATTTTAAAAAACGACGATATAAAGCCTGTTGATGTAAGCCCTGACAGCCGCATTGCTGATACAAAAATCCAGATTGATGCATGCGGGCTTCAGTGCCCTGGCCCAATAATGAAGGTTTATGACACCATTAAGTCAATGAACTATGGTGAAATTCTTGAGATAAAAGCAACAGATCCTGCATTTGCCGAGGATATTAAAACATGGTGCAAAACTACAGGGAATAGGCTGATTGATGTGAGATTTGAGAACAACACTTTTAAAGCAGCCGTTTTAAAGGAGGTAAATAACAATCAAACCCCAGAAGTTCCAAAAAAGAATGATAAAACAATGGTAGTATTCAGCGGAGATCTTGATAAGGCCATTGCATCCTTTATAATAGCCAATGGGGCTGCCGCAATGGGGAGAAAGGTTACAATGTTTTTTACCTTCTGGGGATTAAATATACTTAGAAAACCTGAAGGTGCAAATGTAAAAAAAGATTTTCTGTCAAAGATGTTTGAGTTTATGATGCCAAGAGGTTCAAAAAAGCTGACTCTATCCAAGATGAGCATGGGCGGTATAGGGGGAAGGCTTATAAGGTACCTTATGAAAAAAAAGGAAGTTTCATCATTGGAAGAGCTTATTGACCAAGCAAAGAAAAACGGTGTGACGTTTGTGGCTTGCAACATGTCCATGGATATAATGGGAATAAAGAGGGAGGAACTGATTGACGGCATTACAATAGGCGGAGTTGCAACGTTTTTAGGAGCTGCAGAGGACTCTGATATGAATTTATTTATATAAACATTATTAATGTACGATGGATGGAAAGGGAGGAGTGCATTGGAGAATTTAGAAAATATTCAAAGTAAGGCAGAAAAACTAAAGGCTTTAGCCCATCCACACAGACTTTACATTGTAAAAGAACTCATGGAAAGTATATGTAATGTTAGTAAAATGCAAGAATGCTTAAATCTCCCTCAATCCACTGTTTCTCAACATATAGCCAAGCTAAAGTCGGTAGGAATAATTGAAGGAAAGCATCATGGCAGTGAGATTTATTATGCAGTGATTGATGAGGAAGCCAAGAAAATAGTAAATCTCTTGATTAATTAAAATAGTAGACGATCTTAACATTGGATATCTCAAGAACACCAAAAATATGGTATAATAGAATTAGGGAACAATTTAATATAGCTAAAGCACTTTAATATTTAATGTGTTTTGGCGAAAAGTGAGGTGCCCATATGAAAATAACATTTCTCGGAGCAGCCAAAACAGTAACCGGATCTTGTTACTTAGTAGAAACAAAAAGCTGTAAGTTCCTTGTGGACTGTGGAATGTTTCAAGGCCACTCGAAGGAAATTACTCTTAATCAGGAATCCTTTCCTTTCGATGTATCGGAAATATCATTTATCTTACTGACTCATGCACATATTGACCACAGCGGAAGAATACCTAAAATATACAAGGATGGCTTTTGCGGCACTGTATATGCTACTAAGGCAAGCTGTGATTTATGCAGCATAATGCTTCCGGATTCAGGGCACATTCAGGAAATGGAAGCTGAATGGATAAGCAGAAAGAGGGAAAGAGCAGGCAAACATGCCATCGAGCCTCTATACACCTATCAGGATGCTCTTGATTGCATAAGGCTATTTAAAGGTGTCAACTATGGTGAAGCAATAAAAATTAATGATGACGTGAAGGTTAGATTCAATGATGCAGGTCATATACTGGGTTCAGCAATGATAGAGGTCTGGATTACAGATAAGGGTGAAGTGACCAAATTGGTATTTTCAGGTGATATTGGAAACAGGGACATACCCATTTTGAGAGACCCATCAATTATTGAATCTGCTGATTATCTTATCATGGAATCAACCTATGGAGATAGGCTCCATGAGGATAAAAGGGATAAGGTCCAAAAGTTTATCGATATAGTAGACCAAACAGTCCAAAATGGCGGAAATGTTATTATTCCTTCTTTTGCAGTTGGAAGAACGCAGGAAATAATATATGATATTCACAAACAAAGAGAAAAGTTTGAGGGCAAACTGGAAAGATTGCTGGATATTCCAGTCTTTATAGACAGTCCTTTAGCTATTTCTGCAACTGAAATCTTTAGAAAGAATCTTGATTGTTATGACGATGAAGCCAGACAATACATAGAAAACGGTGATAATCCATTGGATTTTCCGGGTCTGGAGTTTACAAAAACAGCGGATGAATCCAAGGAGCTCAATGAAAGAAAAGACAGCATCATAATTATATCGGCCAGCGGAATGTGTGAAGCAGGCAGGATAAAGCATCATTTAAAGCACAATCTCTGGAGGGAAGACTCTACAATTCTGTTTGTAGGTTATCAAGCTATGGGGACTCTTGGAAGAAAACTGGTTGAGGGTGCAAAAAAGGTTAAGCTGTTCGGAGAGGAAATCACTGTAAAAGCTAGAGTTGAATCAATTGATGGTTTTTCAGGCCATGCAGACAGGGATGATCTTTTGGCATGGGTTTCAAAGTTTAATAGAAAGCCGAAGAAGATATTCATTGTTCATGGTGAGGAGGAGGTAATGAATTCCTTTGCAGGACTTATTAAGTCTGAACTGGGCATTGAGACTCTTATCCCTGATAAAGGCCAATCTTACGTTATTACAGGCGGAAAAGTCATCGAGAGTATGGAAAAACCTGAGGTAAGTTATCAATTTAAGAGACTTGCAGTTATTGAGCTTCTTGAAACAATGAAGGAAGAATTCAACGAGCTTGCTGAAATTCTTAAAACCGATATGAAGGATGAGAAGGAAGATATTGAAATAGATGAACTCAGAATCAAGCTTAAGAATCTGGAAAGACAGATGGTTGAAGTTTTAAAGTAGATTGGTATTACGGTATTATGGTGTATTGGCTTTTTGGTTTGACAATATTATTAATTAGTGCTATAATTTTGTCAATAATGATAAACCTATGATCAAGGGTAGTAAGAATAATTATTTGTACAAAGAGAACCGCCAGGTGCTGAGAATGCGGTTACAAAGTTATTCCGAATGGTCTTGAGAGGGAAGCCCGAAATTATTATAAGAGTAGGTGCTTACGGGAATCTCGTCCGTTACCAGCGAGGCGTATATGATTGTATACTGAATAAGTGGACGATTTATCGTCAATTTGGGTGGTACCGCAGAAGCTATGACTTTTGTCCCTGTTATAGGGGATAAAGGTCTTTTTTTATTGTTTAGGACATTATAATACAAATGGTATTTTAATCGATATGAAAAGGAGGATGAATATGTCAAAAGGAAGATTTGGTATCCATGGTGGACAATATGTTCCAGAGACCCTTATGAATGCTCTGATCGAGCTGGAAGAGGCATATAATCACTACAAAAATGACCCTGCATTTATATCGGAGAAGGATGAACTGTTGAAAAATTACGCAGGAAGGCCGTCGCTGCTTTATTATGCAGAAAAGATGACTTATAATCTTCGAGGGGCTAAGATTTATTTGAAACGCGAGGATCTTAACCACACAGGATCTCATAAGATTAACAATGTATTAGGTCAGGTTCTTCTTGCAAAACGTATGGGTAAAACCAGAGTGATTGCAGAGACGGGAGCTGGACAGCACGGTGTTGCTACAGCAACGGCTGCAGCACTTATGGGACTTGAGTGTGAGATTTTTATGGGCAAGGAAGATACCGAACGTCAGGCACTTAATGTATACCGCATGGAGCTTTTAGGTGCAAAGGTTCATGCAGTAACAAGCGGTACTCAGACACTTAAAGATGCAGTAAATGAAACAATGCGTGAGTGGACCAAGCGTATTGAAGACACTCATTATGTCTTAGGTTCTGTGATGGGACCGCATCCTTTCCCAACTATTGTACGCGATTTTCAAAGCATTATTGGCCGTGAAGTAAAGCAGCAAATGCTTGAAAAAGAAGGACGGCTGCCCCATACAGTTCTTGCATGTGTTGGGGGAGGAAGCAATGCTATAGGGATTTTTTATGACTTTATAGAAGATAAAGATGTACGTCTTATAGGGTGCGAGGCAGCAGGCCATGGTGTTGAAACTGACAAGACTGCAGCAACTATAGCAAAAGGTTCTGTGGGTATTTTTCATGGCATGAAATCCTACTTTTGTCAGGATGAGTATGGACAGATTGCTCCGGTTTATTCCATTTCTGCAGGCCTTGATTACCCTGGAATTGGCCCGGAGCACTCAAACCTCTATGATACCGGAAGGGCTGAATATGTCTCGGTGACGGATGCTGAGGCTGTAGAGGCTTTTGAATACCTTTCACGTATTGAGGGAATTATTCCGGCAATAGAAAGCTCCCATGCAGTTGCATACGCAAAAAAAATTGCACCGACCATGGGCAAGGATCAGATAATTGTAATCAACTTATCTGGAAGAGGAGATAAGGATGTTGCTGCTATAGCACGTTACAGGGGGGTGCAAATAAATGAATAGGCTTGACGGAGTATTCAGAAACAAAAATGCCTTTATCCCATTTGTTACAGCAGGGGATCCCACGTTAGAGGTGACTGAAGAATTGGTGCTGAAAATGGCGGGAGCTGGTGCGGATTTGATTGAATTGGGAATTCCATTCTCTGATCCGATTGCAGAAGGACCTGTTATTCAGGATGCTGATTATCGTGCACTTTCAAGTGGAACAACTACAGATAAAATATTCGACATGGTAGGACGTATTAGAAAGACCTGCAATGTCCCTCTTGCTTTAATGACATATGCAAACCCTATATTCACCTACGGCTCGGAAAAGTTTATGAAGAACTGTCAGGATGCAGGTGTTGATGCAATTATTGTACCTGATATTCCATTTGAGGAAAGGAACGAACTTTTGCCCTATTGCTCAAAATACAATGTTACTTTTGTTTCTATGATTGCACCTACATCCCAAAGCCGTATTCGAATGATAGCAAGTGAAGCTGAGGGCTTTATATACTGTGTATCCTCCATGGGGGTAACCGGAGTTAGACAGGATATTGGTAGCAACGTAGAGGAAATGATTAAGCTTGTAAAAGAGGCTAAGGATATACCTTGTGCAATTGGTTTTGGTATATCTACTCCTGAACAGGCGGCAAAAATGATTAAGTTTTCAGATGGAGTGATTGTGGGTAGTGCAATAGTAAAGATTGTTGAGAAATATGGGGTGAACTGTGTGCCGCATGTTACAGAATATGTAAGATTAATGAAGAATGCAGTTGTTGGGGAATAGTAGGAAATTACACGCTGCAATTTTTCATGACAACGATAGGGGTTCTTTGCCATAAATTGCTGGAGATTTTCAAAAACTTTAGAGAAATACTATAAATAAGGAGGCTGATCTAATCTTATGGAATTATTTATGCCTGAAAGAGTATTTTTTGAACCTTCAGCACTCAAGTACCCCCTTGGTAAAGAGCTTTATGAGTATTTCCGAAATAAAAATACTGAAATAATAAGAACAACAGCACAAAATGTTTCACGAATGATACCGGGAACTACAGAAAGAGAAAAATTTCCAAGGGCTAAGAAAACTTTAGTGATCACAACCAAAAAAGGGACTAAACTTGATGTCTGCAAACCTTCTGCAGACTATGAATTTTCTCTGGTTACCAATTGTCCGGGCAACTGTGAATACTGTTATCTACAAACAGCCCAGGCGTATAAGCCTTATTTGAGGACTTATGTAAATCTTGAAGATATATTTGACAATATAAAATCCCATATAGCAAATAATGAAAATAAGCTGACCACCTTTGAAGTAGCCAGTTCAGGAGATCCTTTAGGCCTTGAACATATAACAGGGAGCTTATCAAAAACCATTGAATTCTTCGGAACCTTGGAAAATGCAAGATTGCGGGTAGTAACAAAGTTTGATAGGGTAGAACCATTGCTGGGCTTAAAGCATAACTCTCATACCCGTTTCAGGTTTAGCATAAATTCCAGGTATGTTATTAATAATTTCGAACATAATACCGCAAACTTAGAGGAGCGTGTTGAAGCGGCATCTAAAATAGCTGGTGCCGGTTATCCTTTAGGATTTATTGTAGCTCCCATCATGAGATATGAAGGATGGAAAGAGGAGTATATGGAGCTGTTTGACCGTTTGAAGGAGAAGATTAATAGTGTTAACTCCATTGAACCAATTACATTTGAGCTTATTCAGCACCGTTTTACACCTACTGCGAAAGAGTTTATCATAAAAAGATTTCCCGGAACAAAGCTTGATATGGATGAATCAAAGAGAACATTAAAGTGGGGAAAGTTCGGAAGGTATAAGTATACTTATACCAAAGAACATGCAGGTGAAATAAAGGAATTTATCTCTTCGCTGATAACGAAAAGGTTTCCTCAAGCATTAATTGATTACTTTGTGTAAATTCATTTATTGCTTTGCAGCTATATTTAATTTTGTCCATATATCAGGAAGTAGCTGTTGGAAAATGTCTTTTAACCGCCTAATATTGTGTTTTTTCTTTTCAAATCTACACAATATGTGTGGTTAAGTGCCGTTTTAAAACAGCTCCTTTCTCACTACAACATCAAAGTTGCAAAATCACTTCTCAATTTATTTTATTGCTGACTATTGTAGAATATTGGAATAAAAACTTCTTTTATGTGACAAAAAATGGCAGTAAATATATTTGGTTAAATATTGTAAACTAATTTCGTAAAATACTTTACAATATTTTAGATGTGTATTATCATATTTATATACAAAAGAATACTTTTATTATTTACTCGACAAAATATTTGGACCTTGTTAATTGAATTATGGTTATTTAAATTTTGAGGTTTTATTCTGTTATTATATAATGTCGGCGTTGGCATTATATATCTTGCGGCCAACCTTTTCCGGGGTTATTGGTTTAAACATAACTTCAAAAGCTTTTTATACTGCCATTACGCAAGTATGAGTGAAGCTTTGGCACTATCCCAAGTGTCAAACCGGGACAATTATCCATTAAATTAGTGAAGTACTAAAAATACAACTCTTTTTGTAAAAACAATTAAAACAATTATATAATAGGTTGGTGAAATAGATAAATGACATTGTAAAATCGTAATATAATGATAACAAAATGGTTATTTCCTTAAATAATCATTTGTTTTTTAATGTCTAAGAAATTGTGGTGTATACTACACAACAATTTCTCACGACAACGACCAAGGGTGCAAAATCATTTCATGATTTTGTTATGTCTAGGAAATTGTGGTGTATGCTACACAACAATTTCTCACGACAACGACCAAGGATGCAAAATCATTTCATGATTTTGTTATGTCTAAGAAATCGTGGTGTATTTAACACTACAATTGGGGGAATATATGAAAAACACACACTATTTTTTTCCTAATCCTAAACGGAAAAACATCAGTCGTTACTGCGAAATAAAATCGGTTGCTTCTTGTGTACCGGAGAAAACTTTATGCAATGATGACATTATAAATAGATACGCCTTGCCTTTCAAGAGCTCAGCTATTATAAAATCCATAGGTGTTGAATTAAGGCATGTAGCTCATGATCATGAGTCTGACAGTGATCTCTTAAAGATTGCAGCAGACAAGTGCCTTAAACAGTGCCAATTAAAGCCTGATGACTTATCAAGGCTTATTGTAAACAAGTTTTATGGAGATAATCTTCTGCCGATGACTGCAAGCATTTTGCAGCGAAAGCTTGAAAGTACTACTGCGTTCCATGCCTTTGATATTGATGGGGGAATATCATCCTTTCTTCATTCTGTAGATGTTGCCTCAAGGTTTATAAGTACCGGGGACGATTATATACTTATTGCATCAGGCGGTATAAGCAACAGGCTGGTAAGTAAAAATGATCCCAGAATTGCTTTCTTATTTGGTGATGCGGCAGCTTCCGTACTTTTAGGGTATTCTAAAGAACAACATATATTGGCAAGCTACTTTTATTCCAATTATGAATATTATGAGCAAGCTACTGCTATAACACCATTGACAATTGTAGATATGGGACAAGATTTAAATCTTGAGGAGCAGATGTCACATATATTTGATACATATAAAATGGGTAGCTGGAAGGACGCAGAGGATTTTTACAGGCAGGCTGTTAATGCTGTTTCACAAAATCTTTTATTGGAATGCGGTCTTAAGATAGAGGATATTGACTTGGTTCTTGTAACAGAAAATAATCGCAGGATTTGGGAACTGACTTTGGAAGTCCTGGGTATACCAGAAGAAAAAAGTATTACGCTTTTAAGGGATCATGGAAATACCATGTCAGCAATGTTGCCGCTTCTTATGGATCATGGCTATAAAACAGGTAGGATACAAAAAGGTATGAATATTATGCTGATATCGCATGGAGAAGGTTTAAGCGGTGGAGGTTTAATATATAAAGTCTAATATTTTATTTTGAATTTTTGGAGGATGAAAATGGATATGAATGAAAATGAGATTTTTAACAAGGTTAAAGAAATAGTTGTGGATTATTTGAGGGTAAACGAAGATGAAGTTAGCCCTGAAACAAATCTTGTTGAAGAGCTGTGTGCAGATTCAATTGCACTTGTCGAACTGGGATTCAGGTTTTCGGAGACTTTCTCCATTCCCATGATTGAAGGAGATTCTGAGCTTTATATTATGAAGAATCTTGTAAGCCATATTATAGGAAAAATGCAGGAGGCATAATTGATTAGATTATATTAATCAATTTTAAAAGGCTAATAGCTTTTTATATAACTGGAGGTTTAATGGAAAGAGAAGTAAAGTTTCCTAATATAAGATCACTCAATGTTGATAGGTATGCCAGAATAGTTTCTACAGGCATCGGCCTTCCAAGAGATGTGGTTTCAAATCAGGATATAATTGATAATTATAATATAATTGCAACAGACAGGGCAGTTGAGTACTCTGTGGGCATAAAGGAAAGAAGATGGACACAGTTAGACGAGAAAACGGAGGACATAATGGCTGCCGCTGCTGTACAGTGTCTCGAAAGAGCAGGTATAGATATAGACAAGGTTGACAGAGTTATATATACCAAACTATTTGGTGATTATATGATTCCTGCAACATCAATAGGAGTGTTAAAAAAGCTTGGTGTCAAAAAAGGTATACCAGCATTTGATATTTGCTCGGCATGCAGTGGATTTATGCATGCTATGGATCTAGCTATTCGTTATATTTCTTCAGGTGATGACTATGTTCTTATTTTCGGAGGAAGTACAATTGGCAAATGCACTCGCCATTGGAAAAGTCCCGACCCCAAAACCGTGTTTTTATTCGGTGATGCTATAGCAGCGATGTTAATAGGGTATTCCGAAGTTAAGAGCTTTATGGCTTCTTATCTCTTGACAAATCATTCTTTGTATGATAATGCAAAGATAACATTTGGAACCAGCTTCCTTCGAGAAGGAATGGAAAATTTGGATCCAAGTGTTTTTTTCATGAAAATCGCAGACCCAAATCTAATTTTTAACGGAGCTGTCCGATACTCTAAGATAATTGCAGACAAGCTGCTAGAAGAGACAGGTCTTACAACTGACGATATTGACTTTTTTGTTACGTCCGATCAATCAACAAAAATATGGGAGGAACAGCTAAAAGTAATTGGGATTCCAAAAGAGAAAAGTCAAAGTCTGTTTTACAAGCATGGGAACACCGTTGCAGCTATGAGCCCTTTAAATCTTGATAATCTTATAATTTCAGGGCGGTTAAAAAGAGGGGATCTCGTGATGATGCATGCACACGGGGCAGGAGCAAGCAGTGGTGGAATGATTTTCAGGTATTGAAATTACAAGCTTAAGTTGATCATAGGGTTTAATTTATTAGGGGGAAATATTTATGAATTATTGTGAATTTTTATTTGATACAGAGGAACAGTATCTGGATCTTGATGCACTTATAGATGGAGAAAATGGGAGAAGACTTACATATATAGAGCTTATGGAGGAAGTAAAAAAAGTAGCCGGACTATTGCAGTCAAAGGGTTATACAAGTGGAGATGTAATTGCAACTCATTTATATAACAGCATAGAAGCAGCGGTTATATTATTGGCGGTTCAATACATTGGTGGTGTAATATGCCTCATAGATCCGTTATATAAGTCTTATGAGGTTTTATACTATATAGAGGACTCTGGTGCCAAGTGCCTGGTTACCCATCTTAATAACACAGAGATAGATTTGCCGGAAAATATTAAGACGGATGTGGTTAATATTAATGAATTTAACGATGAAATAAGAACATATAGTTATGTAGACAAGGAATTTTACAATTATAAAGAAGATGAGCTGGCAATGCTTCTCTACACATCAGGTTCAACATCCAAGCCAAAGGGTGTAATGATATCAGCTGGATGCTACTCAGTGTTTTTGGAAAAAAGTAACATGTCTTTATATAAATATACCAAAGATGACAGGATAATATGTTTTGTACCATTCTCCCATGGTTTCGGTTCTCTTTCAATTCTTATTCCTTCCTTGGATGGAAAGGCTGCAATAGTGTTTTTAAGATCATTCCAGCCAATAAAGATTTCCAAAGCAATACTGGAAGAGAATATTACACATATTTTAGGTGTTCCAACGCATTATCAGCAGCTTTTAAGATATGAATCCATTCATGATTCACTTAGAAGGCTAAAAGCTGCTTTTGTTGCTGCGGCTCCTCTTAACTTTGAAACTGCTGCAGAGTGGTATAAAATTACAGGCATTTATCTTGACGAGGGGTACGGCATGTCTGAAACATCTACACTTATATCTACAAGAATGAATATGCTGCCTGAACCGGCAGGAAATGTTGGATTCCCACCGAAGGGCATATTGGAAATTAATGCTGTTGATGAAGAAGGCAGGGTTTTAGAGGATGGAATTATTGGAGAACTTAGGGTAAGAGGTAAAGGAATAATGCTGGGTTATTTAAACAAACCTGAGGAAACAGCCAAAAGAATAAGAGATGGGTGGGTGTATACAGGTGATCATGGCTATAGAAGAAGTGATGGTTCATTTGTAATCTGCGGACGGAAGGATGATGTCATTAATGTTGCAGGACTTAAGCTGTCACCTTTAGAAGTGGAGGCTGCAATAAACTCACATGAGGATGTTGTTGATTCAGCTGCAATCGGTATTGAAGATAGTATTTATGGTGAAATAGTTAAGGCATATGTGGTTTTGAAGGACAATGCAAAAGCGACTGAAAGAGATTTGATAAAGTATGTCTCAGGTAAGATTGCAAACTTTAAGGTACCAAAATACATAGCTATAATTGACGAATTTCCAAGGAATAATCTTGGGAAGATTGATAAAAAGGTACTTAAGGCTAAGGGGTGATTTTACGTGAATGAAGCAAGTTCCAAGTTTGTTGACAAATTGGCAATGGAAAAGCTTATTAGTGAAAAGCTGGCAAAAGTAAGACACTCACCCGATGATTCATTTTTTAAAAAAGATGAAATATCCTTGAATTGTATTGATGATCTGCAACTTGAAAAATCTCAAATCAAGTTAGTTGACATTGTCAATGGGATTAGTCACTTTCAGATTCCATCTTTTTATAAGCAACCGCATTATTTGGAAAATAACTTGATAAATATTTATTATTATCCGTCTGACAACCCTCAATGTAATATTTTACTGCTTCATGGTTTGTTTGACGACAATATGGCTAATTATCTATTTTTGATAAAGCAGCTCAATGAATTGAATTTCAATATATATTTTATGGTATTACCGTACCATTTTGAAAGAAGGCCAGAGGGAAGTTTTTTCGGAGGTGAATATTTCTTTAGTGCTGATTTGTTCAGGACAAGAAATGCATTTAAACAGACTGTTCTGGATATTGAGGCATCCATGCAGTTTATCGGATATCACAACAGTATGCCAAAAAGAATTTTAGGCTTTAGTATGGGAGGGTGTGCAGCATTCCGTTATTATTTACTGAAGAAAAGTCTAATAAAAACGTTCTTGCTTAATCCGGTTACAGAGTTTAAAAAGCTGGCATGGGACAACAATTTATTGCTCACAGTAGGACGAGACCTTGATGAAAGTCTAATGTCGAGGGATGAGGTATTAAAAATATTAGCAGAAATTGATCCCTGCGAAAATATTGGCCCGGATTTTAAGGTTGATAATCTGACAATGGTTTATTCAATCTATGACCAGGTAATCGAAAAAGTCAAGTATGATGCCTTTATAAATAAAATTGGAATTAAAAACGCTATTGAATACTCATCAGGACATTTGAATGTTTTAAGAGTGCCAAGGCTTTCTAGAGATATATTCAAATTTCTGAACAATGATGAAAGCATTCATAATAGCGATAAAAATAAAGATGTAAGTAATGTTTAAGAATTACTTGTTTTGATTTGGAGGTTTATGCAATGAAGAAGTATTATTATCCTAATGAAAGAGTTGCCGTTGTTGGAATGGGCTGTCTTATGCCTGATGCTGCTAACACTGATATTCTTTGGGAGAATATTTTAAGGAAAAAGGTTTCTATAAAGGAAGTACCTGACCATTATTTCAATAAATCTGTATTTTATAGACCTGAAGTAAATGGAAAGATAAACAAGAACGATAAAACCTATACAAAGGTTGCTGCAGTTGTCGATGAATTTGACTTTTTGGCTTTAGGAAGAAAATACAGAATACCGCCAGCAGTTGCAGCTTATTTGGATAACAACCAAAAATCTGCAATATACTGTGTAGATCAGGTAATTGGGAAACTGAACGGTAGTCTTCCTAAAGAGCGTACAGCAGTTATTTTATGTACAGGTGCACCTGGCGAGAAATTTGAAAATGTTGTTAGAAGGACCTTTTTTGAAAATGTTCAAAGTCATATAATAAATCATCCGGAACTGGCTTCCGGAAAATTTCCTCAGATCCAAGAGGTTTTAAAAGAGGTTTCAAATGAACTTTTAAAAAATACACAGCCTATAGCTGAGGATTCAACAACAGGATTTTTGCAGAACATTACTGCAGGGAGGATTTCAAATATATTTGATTTATGGGGACCTTCATATGTAGTTGATTCTGCATGTGCATCCTCACTTACTGCTATTGCAATCAGTGTTGCGGGGCTTTTGAACCATGAATACGATGCTGTTGTTACGGGAGGATCAGAGGTTACACTATCTGAAGTGGGTCTTACTGCATTTTGCGGAATAAATGCACTGTCTCCTGATGGTTCATATCCTTTTGACTCCAGAGCAAACGGATTTGTTATGGGACTGGGCTGTGGTATTATAGTTTTAAAAAGGCTGTCCGATGCAATCCGTGACGGAGACCATATCTATTCCGTTATAGCAGGTTATGGTCAGGGAAGCGATGGGAAAGGCAAATATATTGCGGCTCCAAGTGAAGAGGGTCAGGTTAGAGTCATACAGAGTGCTTGTAAAATGGCCGGTTATTCAGTGGATACAATTGAGATGCTTGAAGCTCACGGAACAGGAACCATTGTTGGAGATGTGGTGGAGGTATCGGCTTTGAAAAAAGCCTTCAGTGGGTTAGGTGCCCAGAAGGAAAATAACTGCGGTTTGGGTTCGATAAAATCAAATGTAGGCCATTTAAGAAACGCAGCAGGAATTGCAGGTTTTATAAAAGCATCACTTGCACTGCATAACAAAATACTGCCTGCATCTGCGAACATAAATGAAATAAATCCAAAGCTGCAGTTGGAAGGCTCACCGTTTTATGTTATTCGTGACAACAAAAACTGGAATGAAAATCCGCTTCACCCAAGAAGGGCAAACATAAGTGCCTATGGATTTGGAGGTGCCGATTACCATGTGTGTCTGGAGGAATTCAGGCCTGAGTTTTTACAAAAGACATACAGCATTAGTAATACTGATAAAAGTGAGAATAGGAGTGAATTGGTAGAAAAGATAGAGAGGGAAGAAAAGGAAGAAGCTGTATTTTTTTCAGGGGATACCATTGAGGATATAACTAAGGCATTTATGGCGTTTATTGAAAATTATGGGGATCAGTCTTTTGAAAAGGCTGTCTATATTAACAATCTGTCTGTATGCTCATGCCATGAGTGGAGGTTATCTATTTGTGCCTCCAATATAAAGCAGTTGAAGGATAAATGGGGCTTTGCAGAACAATACATTAGGGAAGACAAGCTGAATGAGGCTCATATTTTAAATCTCAAGGGTATATACATTGGGCATGGGGCTAATGTACAATCCTCTCAAATCGCCCTTATGTTTCCTGGTCAAGCGTCCCAATACCCGAATATGTTAAAAGGTCTTTATGATACATACCCCAGTGTAAAAGCTTTCTATATGAAAGCAGATGCATTGTGGAAATCAAAATATAACAGTTCCATTATGTCAATGGTATTTGGCGATGATGAAGAAAAACTTAAAGAAGATCTCAAAAATACAAAAAATACACATCCTGCGATGTTTATCAGCAATATGGGAGTTTACAATCTGCTAAGTGAAGCCGGTATAAAAGCCGATTATATGATCGGACACAGCCTTGGGGAGATTATTTCACTGTATGCTGGCGAGATGATAGATTTGAGGGCGGCTGTAGAGGTAATTGGTGAGAGAGGTTTTTCATTTGACAGTATTGACGAGGATAAAAGAGGCAAGATGTTAAGCGTCAAGGAAAAAGCCGAAAGGGTTGCAGAATTTATTGAATCAGGTGGGTTTAAAATAGGCATTGCCAACATAAATTCATTGGATCAGACTGTTGTTGGGGGAGAAAGTGCTGAAATAGAAAGGTTTACCCAGTTTTTAACTGAAAAAGGCTTGAAGCATACTCTTTTAAATGTATCCCACGCATTTCATACAGGTATTGTATCGAAGGCTGCGGATTCCTTTTATGAAAAAATTAAGGGTATCAAGTTTAATAATCCAAGATTAAATATGATGGCTTGCCATTTGACGGATTTCTACAATGATATGAATATAACATCTGAAAGTATGGCTGACTTATTGAAACAACAAATTCTGTCACCGGTTAGGTTTACCGATTCTGTTTTAAAGCTCTATGATAGGGGTGTAAGGGTATTTATAGAATCCGGGCCATCCAATGTTTTGACTAACCTTGTCAGGAATATACTTCCAGGTAAAGAAGTTAAGATAATAAACATAAACAACAAGGGTAAGTGCTCAGTGGAAGGTTTCAAACAAGCTCTTGCCGCACTGTTCGCTCATGGTGCCGAAGTTTCTTATGTACCATCCAACAGTGTGCTCGGACTACCCGTAAGTATTCAAACTGAAAGTATAATACCTAATTTGATGGATACTCAGTATCAGAACACTCAATACCAAAGTTCTCAACCTCAAGGTGCAAAGTACCAAAATTCCGAAGACGCAGAAACAAAATCAAAGGAAAGCCTGGTATACAGCGGGGCATCAATGGGGCTTCCCGGTACCTTTAAAAAGGCTTTTACTGATGATAATTTCAAGTATATTTTGGATGGGAAAAACATGATTGAGCTGCTTACCGATGAGGAAGCTCAAAGTATACTGGATTTAAATATTACAAGGTTAATAAAAGGTGAAAAAGAGGCGGTATTTAAGAAGATATCCACTATCAATGAGGTTATTCACCTTTCGGGTAAAATGGGTAAAATGGATATGATCAATGACTATCTCATTGACGAAAAGATTCTAACCCAGATGACCCAGAGTGTATGTGCCGGTGTTGCAGCAGGATATGAGGCATTAAAAGATGCCGGAATTCCCTTGATCAGAGAGTATAGGAAAACTGCTTCAGGAGCGTCTTTGCCTGGAAGACTAGTTCTGCCTAAGGATATGCAGGATGATACCGGTATTATTTTTGCAAGCGGTCATTCTCAAGTTGAATCTATAATATCCGAGGTGTCAAAGTATACTGCAGCAAAGTTTGGAACAAGCACGAGGAAAGATATTTTAAAATTCTTTGAGGATGTTATATCAAAGGTAAGTGATTTTGATAGTAAGAATATACTGGCAGACTGGTTTGCATTGCATTACTCAAGGCTTTCTAGTAATCCTACTGAAGCTGATGTATATGAATTCAATCATAATTTTCTAGCACTCCTGTCATCCCAAGCCAATAACAGGTTGGCACAATTTATTGGGGCAGAAGGGCCGAATATGTACATAAGTGCAGCATGTTCATCAACAGCAAGTGCAGTAACTGTTGCCGAAGATTTGATTCGTGCAGGACATGCCCGCAGAATGATTGTCATTGGTGCCGATATAACAAGCGGAAAGAGTATGCTGCCTTGGTTTGGGGCTGCATTTTCAAGTATCGGTGCACTCACTGACTCGGATAGTCTTTATGATGCTGCAGTTCCATTTGATAATCGCAGAAACGGTATGATTCTTGGATCGGGTGCTGTCGGACTTATAATAGAAAAGGATGCCGATGTCGTAAAAAGAGGTATGAACGGCATTTGCCGGATTTTAGGCACCCATTTGTTTAATGCTGGGGGCCACCAATCCAAAATTGATGTCAATAAGCACTGTGTTGAGTTGGACAGGTTTATCTCAAAGATGGAGAATGAGCATAACTTAAGCAGAAATGACATTACATCAAAAATGGTATATTGCTCCCATGAAACTTATTCAAACAAACAGGGTGGCTGCTCAAATATGGAGAAAATTGCCCTTGAAAAAACTTTTGGAGAAAAGTTCCGTGAGATTAAAGTAATTAATACTAAGGGGATGACAGGTCATACCTTAGGAGCTTCGATTGAGGAAGCGGTATCGGCAAAAGTTCTGCAGTATCAGGAGATTCCGCCTGTTGCAAACTATAAGGTGCCTGACCCGGATCTTGAGGGCCTTAATTTGTCAAAGGGCGGTAAGTATGAATTTGAGTATGTTCTGCGGACAGTAGCTGCTTTTGGAGCAAACGGCAACTATCATTTGCTTCAAAAGATCGCTCATGGAGATGAAAGAATAGTTGATAAGCAGGCATATAGAGACTGGCTGGACTCTGTTGCATCAAAAAATGCAGGGCTAAAAAATCACGGTAGGCTGCTGGTTGCTGATTCTTCTGAAGGTCAGTCGATTGGTGGATTGCCTAACGTACATGGCAGGGAAGTGTTGGCAGCAGAAACAAAAAAAGCAGATAAGATAGATAAGACGGATAAAATAGAAATGAAATATAGTGTAGATAAAACAGAAAAGACAGCTGCCCGGATTGAAGAGAAAAAAGCCGATGCAATGCCTGTAACACTTGATACTGAAAAAATAAAAGATGAGGTTTTATCGATCTATGCAGACATAACCAAGTACCCTAAAGAAATGCTGGAGCCTTCAATGGAGCTTGAAGCTGATTTGGGGATAGATACAGTCAAGCAGGCAACTATTTTTTCTATTTTGACAGAGAGGTTTAGCCTGGCACTTTCAGAGGGGCAATCACTTTCAAATTACCCTACGATCGGGCATATTATTGGACTTGTATTGGAAAAAGTGAGCAGTGATTGTGCAGCTATGGAAGTTGAGTATACTGAAAAAGAAGTTGCTGCAGAAGAAATTCAGATTGTATCAGATAATCAAGATTGTGAAGACGAAGTTCTAAAACTTAATTGTGAAGACGAAGTTCTAAAACTTATTTCAGAAATTACTTTGTATCCTGTGGAGCTGCTTGATAAGGAAATGGATATGGAAGCAGACCTGGGAATTGATACTGTTAAGCAAGTCACAATATTTTCCATTATCAGGGATAGGTTTGAAATTAATGAAAATAGTTCTGAAAACATATCTCAGTATAATACCATTGGTGCAGTTATAGAATTTGTTAAAAGAAACATTAAAAATTCAGTTGATAGAAGGGTCCAACAGGTAATTAAGACGGATAAAAATATTGGGGTTCAGGTTTTGGAGCTGATTTCAGAGATTACTCAATATCCGGTTGAAATGCTTGAGGATGATATGGAGCTTGAAGCTGATTTGGGGATTGACACTATAAAGCAGGCAACAATTTTTTCGGAATTAAGTCAAAAGTTTAATCTTGGTGCCGATATAAAGCTTAATCCATCAGAGCTTAAAACTATTAAAGATATAACAAATATAGTTGAAAGCTATGCTGTTGATGCCAAGCAGGACGAATCTTCACAATCCGCTGATGCCTCTAAGGCAGCGGAGTCTTATGAAGAAATTAAAACCGTAGCAGAGTTTGAGGCGGAAGAGACTGAGCTTTATGAAGCAAAAAAAGATGGAATAGCAGATGACGGCTTTGATAGAGAGCTGTGTGTTCAATATCCTGTTGTGGTGGAAGAAAATATAGGAACTAAGGATTATGATTTAAAGGGCAGGAGTATCCTGGTGATCGGCGATAATCAAGAAACCGTCAGAAATGCCTTTGAGTATTTTGGAAAGTTTTCGTCAAATGTAAGCGAGCTGGTATTTGAGCAATCTATGACTTCGGATAAATTGGATAAATGTATGAAGGGTTTAAAAGATATAGTTAATAATACCGATATCATAATAGATTGCGGTCATATAGGTGAAAGCTATGAATTTGAAACGCTTACAAAAGAAGCGGAAAAAGATATACTTCGATTAAATAGTTTAATAAGGTTTATGTTTTATAAAAAGCTCTCACAAATAAGACCTGATCCCACATTAAGAATACTGTCCATTGTTTCTATGGATGGATGCTTCGGATTTGCAGGGGAAGTTAATTCAGAGGTTGACCCGTATTATGGTGCACTTTGCGGATTTTACAAAGGTATTAGGAAAGAATTTGGAAAATCAAAAGTAAAGATAGTAGATTTGGGTAGAATGAACAACGGGGAGAAGCTGGATGAAATAATATTGGCAAGGCTTCTTAATGAGTTGGAGGAAGGATTCAAGTCATATGAGATAGGTTATGTCAATGAAAAAAGAGTGACCTTGAAACTGGATAATATAGATCGAAGAGAAATGACGCCTATTGAGCAATATGATTCAAACCATTTCCTCATAACAGGAGGAGGAAATGGAATTACGGCAGCCATTGCACTGGGAATTTCCAAAAGAATAAAGGCGAAGATAACCATACTCGGAAGGACAGAACTGCCTTCAAATATTGATGAACTTTCAAGCCTCGATGAAAATTCATTGGAGCAAAAAAAGCTTCAAATACATGAACAGCTTAAGAAAGAGGGCAAGAAGGTGTCTCCGGCTGAGGTTCAAAAAGAGCATACCAAATTGATAAAAGCAATATCGGTTTACAAACTATTAAATAATATCAGAAATAATGGGTGTGAGGTTCGTTATTTCAGCTGTGATGTAAGTGAATATGAAAATTTGAGTGCAGTCCTTCGTGATGCAGTATCGGTGTTTGGTCCGGTAAATGTTGCCATCCATGGTGCAGGAGTAGAAAAAAGCAGGTTAATAGGGCAGAAGACAGTAGAGGAGTTTAGGGAAGTATTTGAGGTAAAAGCTAATGGATTGTGCAATCTATATAGATTAATAGATAAAAGTCATTTAAAAGTGCTAGTGGCATTCTCATCCATATCAGGAAGGTTTGGGAATGAAGCACAATTGGATTACTGCTCAGCAAATAATTTTCTAAGCAGCTTCATGTCCATGGTTAAGTCTCAGAACAGTAAAATAAGAGCTGTGAGTATTTCATGGTCGGGATGGAAAGAGTTGGGTATGGCTTGGAGAAATGAGTTTGTTAAAGAAAACTCCGAGGAAATGGGACTTCATTTAATTGAACCGGAAAGAGGAATTAATGAATTTTTAAACATACTCACAAGCAATATAAATATGGATGAAATTGTTATAAGTAAGGGATTAAGCTTTTTCGTAGGCCTTAAAAAGTGGCATGGAATAAAAAATCCGACACCTCTTATTGACTGGGTAAGCAAAAAAGATGGAGATATAAAGAAAATTTATAAGGTGCTTTCTGTCAAGGGGGACCCAATAATAAATCACCATAGGGTTGGAAAGACTCCATTGATGCCTGCTGTAGGTTTTATGGAAATTGGTGCTCAGGCACACAGCTTGATGTTTGGAAAAAAGGAGCAATACTGCTTTAAAAACCTCAAGTTTAATACAGCTTTAAAGCTTTTTAATGAAAAACCGCAGGAGATTATAATGAAACCTGAAAAGTCTTCTGATAACCTAATCAAGGCAACCTTTTACAATTATTTTAAGCCTAAAATAGGTCAAGGCAAGATGATTGAACTAAACAGCATGAATGTTTCGCCAAACATCGGAGATTATGAACATTTAAACGAGCTTAAAGGTATTGAAACAGATAATATGGTAGAGATTACGCTTAAGGATTCACTTGAAATGTTATCAAAGAAGCTTCCAAATGCCATAAAGTTAGGCCCGCTGTTTATGGATGAAAAGGCTGCAAAAGTCAATATGTTCAAATACAATGATCAAGGAGTTGTCCTGTCCATTGCATTATCTGAGGAGCAGATAAACAATAAAAAGTATAACCTTGATAATTTGCTTATAAATCCAGCCTTTGCCGATTCATTGATGCAGTCCTGCGGGATTCATTCTTCGGTTGATACTGATGGTCTTTATCTGCCGTGGGAGATCAAGGAGTTTGGTATTGTTAAGGCTCCAAAAGAACCCGGTCTGTTTAAGGCATATGCTAAAAGGATCAGCGGAGATGACAACGAGAAATCGTATAACGTTATTTTGTATAATGATAAGGGAGAAGTTTGCTACTATGCAAAAGATGTTACAGTTAAGCGAATAGCACAATGATTAACGATAAAACAATTTATGATAATTATCATTATGTAAGCAGCTTACGTAAAACAGAATATATGATGAGGAATTCTCTTGATTTATTAAGCGGGTCTTATAAATTTGAGTTCTGCCTTGTTAATATGACTGATATGGAAAGAAGACTCAGAGAGAAGGAACTAAACCTTCTCTCAGTCCTTTCTGAAAAGGAGATGGATCATTTTCACAGCCTTAAGATTAACAAAAATAAAATTCAGTGGGCGGCAGGAAGGTATGCTGTCAAAGCTGCTTTATTCAAATATAAAATGTCGGAATCAAGTCTTGTAAATCCCTCTTGCATAGATGTACTAAAAGGTAGGGATTCTGCACCGTATATCCTTCAGTATCCTGACTTGTGTGCTTCTATTACACATTCCTTTCCGTATTGTATCGGAATGGTTTCAAGCAATAGGATAGGTGTGGACCTTGAGAAGGCAGTAGTGCCTGAACCTTCTTTGATTGAGCATTTCTACAGCAGAAATGAAAAAGATGCTTTGAAGGGTCTTAAAGGAGCAGAGGAATATGCTAAAAGGGCAATGGAATATTGGACAAGAAAAGAGGCGGCATCTAAGGTTGTTAGACTTGGAATGAAGCTTAACTTTAAAAGGCTTGATACATCAAGGGATAAAGTTGTTATTGACAATTGCTGTATCCGGGTTAAATCCGTAGTTTGCAGAGAGTTTTGTCTATCTATAGCCTTTGAGGAAAAAGTGGATTAAGACACTTTTAGCTATATATTTGGCTCTACAGTATATATTTTCAAAATTCCACACCAATATATTGAAACTCACAACTTAAGTGTGATAAAATTAATAAAATTGGTTAAAAGTATTAAAAAGTGTTAAATTATATTTAAGATTATTAATTAATAAGGAGGAAATAAAATGGGCTTTTTGGATTGGGCAAAGCAGAAAGGTGCATCATTAACCGGAGAAGTTAAAAAGATTGCAAATAAGGATTTCATGGAAGCAGTGGCTGCGGCATGTGCACTGGTAGCTTCAGCAGACGGAAATATCAGTTCTGAAGAAAAACAAAAAATGATTGGATTCATAAACATCAACGATACTCTTAAAGTGTTTAAAATTAACGATGTAATTGATAGGTTCAATCACTATGCAAGTCACTTTGATTTTGATTACAATGTAGGTAAAATAGAAGCAATGAAGCAGGTTGAAAAAATGAAAAACAAACCTTCGGAAGCAAGGCTTTTGATAGCAGTTTGTGTTTCAGTGGGATCTTCAGACGGTAACTTTGACAAGAGTGAAGTTGCAATTGTAAAGGAAATGTGTCAAAGACTTAGCCTTGACCCAAAAGAATTCGGAATATAATATATTCAAGGTTAAAAAGGACAAGCCAACTGGAAGCTACCAGTTGGCTTATTATTTTGTAAGTTACAGTTATTACGCCATTGGCAGAATTGCTCAAAATGTAAGTATTGGATGACCTTGTTAAATAAAACAGTTCGTTTGTTGTTATAGAAAATGTATAGAAAAATAAATTCAGATTGGATTCAATTTAAAGGTAGACTATGATAAAATTGTTATTGAAGAGAAAGTATTAGTTTACGTTCAGAAGTGATGAGCTTAGTATAATTATTATAAGGAGGACTCTTGTGGAATCAAATAATCACAAAATAAATGATGAGAATGAATTCGAAAAGGAACATTATAAATAGCAACAATGTAACTGCATGGGGATTTAGTGCAGTCAGTGTTCTACTGTGTTTAGGGCTTGTTTTTCTAATTAAGAGAAGGGGAGGTTCAAATTCTTGAGTGAAATTAAAAATAACAAATTAGTTGTATTTATTATTAGTGCCGCTGTTTTGGTAGTTCTGCTATGCACTGCCTATGTAGCGATACAGAATTTTCAACCAAAGGATATATATATTTTAAGCTATGAAGATTTAGACAAGTTTAATTTTAAATTAAATTTTAATACTAATGGAAAGTATCAGATTGATACATATAAGGGTACGTTTACTAAGGATTTGGTTAAGGATGGGACAAAGACAATAGAATTTAAATTGCCTGATAATATAAAAAAAAGCATATATGATTTAATGCGGGATATTGATATTATGTCATTTCCCACTAAATTGGATTTGGAGGGTACAGGGATTATGCCTTCATGCGATTATAAATTAACAGTAACCATTGGAAGCAAGAGTAGAACAATAGAATGGAGTAACGGATTATATCCAGAGGTTAACAACATTGATCTTTCAATCCATAACAAAAATTTTCTGAAGCTGGTCAAATATATTAGTGATTACATTTATAGTACTGATGAATATAAAAATATGCCTGAGGCTAATGGTGCATATTTGTAGAATACATAAAAACAATCAGAAAAAGAATAAAAGTAGACTTTATTTTTCTCACGACAACATCAAGATTGCAAAATCACTTCGTGATTTTGATATTAGCCAACTGCTTGATATTGAAGTCCTAAAAATAAAGTCTATAAAATTCTATAAAATGCCTTACTTTCTCTTGGACAATACATCAAATGCAACTGATAACAAAAGCACAAGCCCCTTTATTGTCATCTGCCAGTCACTGCCAAGTCCTAATATTGACATACCGTTATTTAGAACTCCCATTACAAGTGCACCAATAATTGCACCTGTTACAGTCCCGATACCGCCTGAGGCAGAAGCACCTCCAATAAAGCATGCAGCTATCGCATCAAGCTCAAAGTTGATTCCGGCCTGAGGTGATGCTGCGTTAAGCCTTGATGCAAAGCAAATCCCGGCGACAGCAGACAGAACGGCCATATTTATATATGTAAGAAAAAGCATCTTGTTTGTTTTTACACCCGAAAGCTTTGCAGCCTTTTCGTTTCCACCCATGGCATAAATATGTCTGCCTGGTATGGTTTTTGTTGCAATGAATGAATAGATAAGAATCAACGCTCCTATAAGCACCATGATCACTGGAATTCCCTTATAAGCTGAAAGCCAGTATGAGAACAAATTGATTGCAAGTAAAACTAAAATAATCTGAGCGATAAACAAGCCCCTTGGTGTTACTTCAAAATGATATTTCCTGCGATTTGACCTCTTTCTGAGTTCCAGCAAAATATATATAATCGATGCAGCAATACCTGTAAGAATTGTTGTAAAGTGTATACCTTCAATCAAACCTGCGAATAAATCGGGAATAAAGCCAGCACTAATAAATTGGTACTCTTCAGGGAAGGGTGAAAGGGTTAATCCCTCCAGCATGGTAACAGTCAACCCCCTGAATATAAGCATTCCCGCTAATGTTACTATAAATGAGGGAATTCTGATATAAGCAATCCAGAATCCCTGCCAAATTCCAATTAATATGCTTATCACAATAACCAATATGATAGCCATTGTAATATCCATTTTCATCGATATAATAAATGTGCCTGTAATTGCACCCAAAAAAGCACATACAGAGCCTACTGAAAGGTCAATATTACCGCCCGAAATTATACAGAATGTCATGCCGATTGCCAAAATAAGGACATAGCTGTTTTGCAGTATGAGATTTGATACATTCTGAGGTAAAAGAAGCATTCCGTCAGTAAGTATTTGAAATAGGGCCATTATAATTGCCAGAGCAATTAGCATCGCGTATTGCCGGATATTATTTTTGAATATTTCCATTATCTTATCCATTATACAGCCTCCCTGTTGCTTTTCATTATGCATTTCATAATAGCCTCCTGTGAGGCATCCTCTTGGTGCAATTCACCAACTATTCTGCCTTCGTTCATTACATATATCCTGTCGCTGATTCCAAGTATTTCGGGCAGCTCAGAGGAAATTACGATTATTGACTTTCCCTCAGATGCAAGTTGATTTATGATGCTGTAGATCTCGTATTTTGCACCAACATCAATACCACGGGTAGGCTCGTCAAGTATCAGAACATCGGGATCTGAGAAAATCCATTTGCTCAAGATAACCTTTTGCTGATTTCCACCCGAAAGATTGCCTACCTTTTGAAGAATGCTTGAGGATTTTATATTGAGCTTTTTGCGGTAGTGCTCTACAACGTTGATTTCTTTGTTATCATCTATAATTTGATTGCTTGAGATTTTATCAAGGCGTGCCAAAGTGACATTCCATTTGATATCGTCAATAAGAACAAGGCCGGAAGTTTTCCGGTCTTCCGTTACATATGCAAGACCGTTGTCTATTGCTTCCTTCACATTGTGAAGGGTTATTTCCTTACCGTTCTTTATTAATGTTCCGGTTATGTGTTTACCGTAAGTCCTGCCAAAAACACTCATGGCAAGCTCTGTTCTGCCAGCACCCATAAGTCCGGATATTCCTACGATTTCTCCTTTTCTCACATTTATGCTTACATTCTTTATCACTTTTTTTCCGTCGACTATGGGGTCATAAACATTCCAATCCCTTATTTCAAAGAAAATTTCCCCTATCTTTGAGATTCTTTTGGGATAACGGTCAACAAGTTCTCTTCCAACCATGCCCCTTATGATTCTGTCCTCGGTTATTGTATCAGCACCCTTAACCAGGGTTTCGATTGTTGAACCGTCACGTATTATTGTGATGGCATCTGCAACGCTTGAGATCTCGTTGAGTTTATGGGAAATGAGTATAGAAGTTATGCCATCTTTTTTTAGGTCTAAAAGCAGTTTCAAAAGATTGCCGGATTCTTCTTCGTTAAGGGCAGCAGTCGGCTCATCAAGAATAAGAAGTCTTACGTCCTTTGCCAGAGATTTTGCGATTTCAACCAGTTGCTGTTTTCCGACCCCTATATTTTTAATAAGGGTATCTGGATTTTCATTTAAGCCAACCTTTCGAAGCAGGTCTGCCGATTGACTATGGGTCTTATACCAGTCGATTGTGCCTTTGCTTGATATTTCATTACCTAAAAACATGTTTTCGGCTATTGAGAGGTAGGGAACCAAAGCAAGCTCCTGGTGAATTATGACAATACCTTCTCTTTCGCTGTCCTTAATGCCTTTAAATATGCATTCTTTGCCGCTGAAAATGATTAAGCCGGAGTAGCTTCCATGAGGGTAAATACCACTTAAAATATTCATAAGAGTGGACTTGCCAGCCCCGTTTTCGCCCACCAGGGCATGGATTTCACCGGTTTTAACCTTCAAATTTACATTGTCAAGTGCCTTAACACCTGGGAAAAACTTAGTTATATTACGCATTTCCAAAATGGTTTCGTCCATTCCATCAACTCCTTGAGAAATAACAAAATAGTTTGCGATTTTGCAACTGTGATTGTTGTCGTGAGAAATTGCTTTTTTAATATGGAAGTCGGACGCATTTGATGGCGTCCGACTCCACTTTGGGAAAAGAATAATGTCTTTAAAATTAACTTTTATTAGAGAAAGCCAATTATTGTTTAAGATCAGACTCTTTATAATAACCGCTTTCAACAAGAAGCTTCTTGTAATTGCTTGCATCTGCAAATTCAGGAGTACATAGGAAAGAGGGAACAACCAGCTTGCCGTTGTTGTATGTTTTGGTGTCGTTAACAGGTGCCTGTTGGCCTTTCAAAACTGCATCAACCATCTCGACAACTTTTGCAGCAAGAGCTCTTGTATCCTTAAATATTGACATGGACTGCTGACCGTTGATCATTGCTATAACATTAGGTTTGTCACAATCCTGTCCTGTCAGAATCGGGAATGGCTTAGAATCGGTTCCGTAGCCTGAATTTTTGAGGGAGGCTACAATACCTAAAGCAAGGCTATCGTTAGGTGAAAGTATTGCATCAAGTTTTTTACCGCCTGCATAGTTTGCAGATATGAGAGTATCCATTCTTGATTGAGCTTTTGCAGATTCCCATTTTTCAATTGCGATTTTTTTGAATTCTGTCTGGCCGCTTGTCACTTTCAATTTGCCACTGTCCATATATGGTTTCAATATACTCATTGCACCATCAAAGAAGAAATTTGCGTTATTATCATCGGGAGATCCGGCAAACAACTCTATATTAAATGGACCTTTGCCGTCTTTGAGCCCTAATTTGTTCTCTATGTACTGTCCTTGGATTACGCCAACCTTAAAATTATCAAAGGTTGCATAATAATCTACATAAGGAGAATTCATTATCAATCTGTCGTATGAAATAACTTTTATGCCTGCATTATGTGCATTGTTTAAAACATTTGTAAGTGCGTAACAGTCAATAGCAGCAATGACAAGAACTTTACAGCCCTTTAATATCATATTTTCCAGTTGCGAAACTTGTGTACTGACATCGTTGTTTGCATATTGAAGGTCAACCTTGTAACCTTTTGCTTCAAGCTGTGCCTTCATGTTGGCTCCATCTTGATTCCAACGCTGGAGTGATTGTGTTGGCATTCCAACTCCTATAAGCATACCATCTGCAGTAGAATCAGGTGAAGTTGAAGCGGAAGAAGCCTCAGGTGATGATGCTGCCGGTGAAGTGGATACATCGTCTGTACTGCCGCATGCTGCAAGGCCAAGTATCATAATGCTGACTAAAAGTAATGCTAACAATTTTTTCATTTTTTTGCCTCCTTAGTTTTTTGTATAAATTAAAATCAATAATAATTTTACATATCCTTTGGCAAATTTATGAATACTTTAATGAACTCTTGCCTTGGAATAATGTAAAACTTCACGATTTTAAATACCAACAAAAGTACTTAAAACAGCTTTTTAAGAAAAATGTAGAAACATTGAAAATATTGGATGCCATATGCTGTAATTTTATCATATATTTATTAATTTTCAATATTTTAAGTAAAATAATAATAAATATCATGATTTACAAATTATAAAACCACTGTAATTATGTGTATTTTCATCAGACCCAGTTTACATAATCTCTCTAAGAAAATATTAAAGTTTATTTATATGAAAATTGTGGAATATTGTTTCTACCCTGATGAACTGATTGAAATTATTTTATTTTTATTACAGTTAATCCTTTTATTGCACGCAATCCATACATATGATAAAATGGAGTAAACCATGAGTTACAGAAAACATTTAGTAATAGAATGTTGTACAATAAAATTATTTTGAAACAATTGTATATGCAATTAATAAGTGATAATATTTAGGTAAAAAGATAGACGTTACCAGTATTGGCGTAATTATTTTATAAAAATCAATTAATTTTTATATTTTAACAACTCAAATACTGCTTAAGTTTTAGTATTTGTACTATAAAATGTAAAGTTAATTATGATTTTATAGCACTAACCTTAAATGGCATTAGGTAGCATATCAATGCCGAATAAATCAAATTTAAAAGGAGGTATAAAAAAGAAAAAGCAGGAAAATGAAATGATTTTAAAATTTAAAAGAGGGGGTATTACGATGAGAATTAAAAGAATTATGGCAGTTTTAATGACGACATTAATGTTATTCAGTAGTATATTTTCAAATGTATCATTAGCTTCCGCAGAACCTGTAGGCTTGAAAGTACTGTTTAACAATAATGGAGCACAAACTAATTCAAAAGAGATTTATACCAATTTTAAACTGCAAAATTCAGGCACAAGTAATATAAATCTTTCAGACATAACCATCAGATACTACTTTACTAAAGATGACAATACAGATATAAAATTCTATACTAAAAGTGTAAGTATGGGAAAAGTTTCGGCTACAATTAATGACGTTTTATCGGTAACAGATAAGGCTAATAAATATATTGATATAAAGTTATCATCAGGAACTCTTTCACCTGCAGGATCCAAGAATCCAAATAGATCTGAAATGACATTTCAGGGCAGAGTGATAAAGAGTGACAGCTCAAAGTTCGACCAATCAAATGACTACTCATACATAGGACCTGTTTCAAAGTATGTAGAAAACGAAAAAATCGCTGTTTATCTGTCAGGAGAGCTTATTTACGGTTCAGTGCCCACTACTGCAACACCTACAGTACCAAGCATAACAGAATTACATGTAACTGCAACACCTAAGAATACTTTGCCGGCAACTACACCACCGGTTCCTGCAAAAGGTGAAGTATTTGTTTCATTGGATAAAACAAATGCAGCAGTAGGAGATATCATAACTGCAACATTAAGCGTAAAGGAATTTGATGTAATAATTGGGATTCAAGCATGCATGACATATGATCCGGCAGTTTTGATGCCGGTATACGGAGACGGAACGCCATATGATGAAAAATCAGATCCAGAAGCCGGAATATTAATACAGAAGAGATTTTCTCCTTTCACTAGTGCTTCAAATGATCTCAATAAAGGAGTACTTAATTTTGTAAGACATTACATGGATATGGCTGCATACAAAAAATCCGGTGAACCGGAAAACAACGGTTCAGTGGCAGTTATTCGTTTTAAGGTATTGAAAGCAGCACCTACATACATAAAGTTAACTGATACACCGGTGTTGACCAATCCGGTAGATGGAACAATGGTATTTGATTGGGATGCCAATCAGTTAGCTGGATATAAAGTAACCCAGGCTCCAATAATCAATGACAATATAGTGACTCCGACAAGTATGCCTAAAGTTTATTTGACAGTTGATAAAGAAGCTGCTGCGGTTGGAGAAATGATAGTATCAAAATTGAATATAAAATTTGATTTGGACATAATGGGGTTACAAGCAAACATCAAATATGATCCTGCAGTATTAATGCCTTGTTATGCTGATGGAACACCTTATGATGCAGCTTCTTGGCCTGAGGATTGGCATAATCGGTTTTCACCGTCGATCAAGGGCGATCAGTTTATGGCATCAAATGATCTGATCAATGGAACCCTTAACTTTGGAAGGATATATAAACAGTCGGTTAAAGAAGCAATAGTAGCTACAGTAAGATTTAAGGTGTTAAAGAATACACCTACAGAAATTAAATTGGAAAATGCACCAAGCTTGACAAACCCTGTAGACGGGACTATGGTATTTGACCGAGATGGGGCACAGTTGTCAGGCTACAAAGTGGCACAGGCGCCGATTATCAATAAGGTAGTATCAACTCCAACTTCAGTAGTTACACCAATGATAACAAGAACACCTACACCGACTGATTTTAGTAATGGTCACGTTTATATCGAATTTGAAAATACTGGTGCGAAAGTTGGAGATATAATAAAGGCAACATTGTATGCGAAATATTTTAAGGTTATAGCTGGATATCAGGCTAGTATTAAATATGACCCAAATATTTTGCAGCCGGTATATTCTGAAAATGAACCATATGATAATGCGTCAGCACCGGAATATGGCAGCTTGCTGAACAAGAGGTTCAGCCCTATAGACATGGCAGCTCATGATCTGGCAAAAGGTATACTTAACTTTGGAAGATCATATATGAATCTGTCTTTATACAGAGATTCAGGAGCGGCTGAAGGAACCGGTTCTTTGGCTGTTATAGGCTTTAAAATATTGAAGTCTGCACCTATAAAGATAACATTGGAAAATTCAGAAGTAATGCCGGAAGCTGTAGAAGGAACTTTGATATATGACTGGAACGGTATACAGTTAAAAGGATATACAGTATTCCAGGGTGCATATTTTAATCAAGTGTCCACAGAAGTGCCTACGCCAACTTCAACGCCTACACCTACACCAAAACAAAAAGGTGAACTTTATGTAACACTGGATAAAACAAATGCGGCAGTTGGCGATATAATAACAGCAACACTAAACGTAAAAGACTTTGATGTTATAGCGGGTTACATGGCAAATATCAAATATGACCCTACAGTATTAATGCCATGTTATATCGATGGTACTCCATATGCCAGTGATTCCGTACCTGAGCCAGGTACTTTGATACGCAAAAGGTATAGTCCGGTAGATATGGCATCAAATGACCTGATAAACGGCGTGCTTAATTTTGGAAGAGCATACATGAATTTGGAAAATTACAAGAGGTCGGGAGTAGCTGAAACTGCCGGTTCATTAGCAATAATAGGATTTAAAGTGCTAAAGAATACGCCTGCAGCAATTAAATTAGAAAATAGTGAAGCCTTAGTAAATGCAGTTTCGGGAACAATGTTGTTTGATTGGGACGGTGCTCAATTGTCAAACTACAAAGTAACTCAGGCACCTATTATTAATAACAGCACACCAAGCAATGCTTCTGTAATTCTTAGTGTTGATAAATTAAGGGCATTCGCTGGAGAGATAATTACCGCCACACTGTCTGTAGAAGGCTTCCAATCAATAGGTGGATATCAGGCAACAGTCAAATATGATCCTAGCGTACTTCAGCCGGTATACAGTGACGGTACACCCTATGATCCATCATCAGTACCTGAATACGGTACTTTATTGCAGAAAAGATTCTCTCCGGTAGATATGGCACTAAACGACCTTACAAAAGGAATACTTACTTTCGGAAGAACATATATGAATATGTCTGCTTATAGGAGTTCAGGAGTGGCTGAGAATACCGGTTCATTAGCAGTTATTCATTTTAAGGTTCTAAAGTATGGAGACAGCAAGATTATGTTGGAAAATTCACTTGGTATTCCCGACACAGTAGAAGGAACTATGATATTTGACTGGAATTCTATGCGGGTTTCGGACTACAAAGTAAAAAACAATCCTACTATCGGTGGGCCAACTCCAACCCCAACCCCTACAACACCAATAAGCAAAGGTGAAGTATATGTGACTGTTGATAAGACCACAGCACAAGTTGGAGATATCATTAAAGCAACAATCAATGTGAAAGATTTTGATTCAATAGCTGCATATCAGGCAATAGTCAAATACGATCCAAGTGTATTGCAGCCAGTATATGCTGATGGAACACCTTATGATTCAATATCAGCACCTGACCATGGTATGCTGTTAAATAAAAGATTCACACCAGTGGATATTGTGACGAATGATCTTGTGAAAGGAATCTTGAACTTCGGAAGGTCATATATGAACATGTGGGCCTACAAAGCTGCAGGAGTACCTGAAAAAACAGGATCATTGGCAATGTTATACTTTAAGGTATTGAAAGCTGCACCTGCAAATATAACATTGGAAAACACGTCATTCTTATCAAATCCAGTAGGTGGAACAATGATATTTGACTGGGACGGTAATCAGCTGGCAGGTTACAAAGTAACCCAGGCCCAATCTGTGGTTATATCCGGGCCGACACCAACACCAACACCAACTCCGCCTGTTGGTATGCCTGAAGTATATGTTACTGTTGATAAAACATCTCCATCAGTGGGAGACATTATAACAGCAACATTGAATGTTAAGAACTTTGATTCCATAATTGCGTATCAAGCATGCTTAAAATATGATCCATATGTGCTTAAGCCTGTATACGCTGACGGAACTTCATATGATTCTTTCTCGGTGCCTGAATATGGTACATTGCTGCAGAAGAGATACAGTCCGGTTGACCATGCAAGCCATAATCTTATTGAGGGTGACCTTAATTTCGGAAGAATATATATGGACAGGACTTCATATAGAAACTCAGGAATTAAGGAAAATAATGGTTCTTTAGCAGTTGTACGATTTAAAGTGTTAAAATCCCAACCTACGAAGATCTTGTTGGAAAATTCACCGGCTATGACTAAGCCTGTGGATGGAACAATGGTGTTTGACTGGGATAGTAACCAGTTATCAGCATATAAAGTTACTCAGGCACCTGCAATCTATCCTGTTTCAACTACTCCAACCATTCCGCCGAGGGGCAAGGTTGAAATGAGTTTTGACAAGACTTATGCAGATGTTGGAGATCTGGTAAAAGCTGAAATAAGAATCAAAGGCATAGAAAACTTTGCAGGTTATCAGTTCAATATTAAATATGATCCAGATTATTTGCAGCCGTGGGATACATCAGTAGATGCGGCTTACACAAATAGTACAATGCCTGATTTAGGCACATTGCTGATGCAAAAGCAATATTCTGGAACCAATATAGCAGTTCATGACCTGACAAAAGGTATTCTCAATTTTGGCAGGGCTTATATGGACCTGAGTGCATACAAAGCATCAGGCAGACCGGAATCATCGGGGACAGCCGCATTTATCACATTTAAGGTTATTAAGAAAATACCAGACAGCGGATCAAAGGTCTCATTTGCATACACAAATACAATGAGCGATGTAAATGGCATACTACTCTTTAACTGGAACGGTGAAGCTCTAAAATCCAATCAGTTCGGCGTAGAGCAACCGGCAGCACTTTTACCTGTTCCATCAAGACCCGTAATTGTAGGGGATGTTGATTGTGACGGAAATGTTGATTCAGACGATTATTCTTATATGAGGCAGTACTTGCTTGGAATAATAGATGAATTCCCGGGCGGTGAAGAAGGATTGAAGGCGGCTGACGTTGACGGAGACGGCAACTTTGATTCCGATGACTATGCTTGCATGAGAAGATGGCTTATTGGAATGATTAATGAGTTTCCGGCAGAAGTAAAGGTATGATCAAAATAATATAAATTGAAAATGATAAAAGGATTCCTAAAATCAGGTTTTGGGAATCCTTTGCTTTTATATAAATATAACAAAACCACTTCATAATTTTGTTCTAGCTATCCTTCCATATCGCATCAGAATGGAATGCTTTGCTGACTATTTCCAGATAATCAGAAGTGCGGTTGCACTTTTTTATTTTTTTCATAAGTTTGCCGTCCTGATCCAAATGGATATGCATGAAGTCCCAAAATTCTTTCATTTTATCGCATAAATGCTTATCTCCCGAAAGAGTGTTTTTATAATACTCGAAAATCTCATCATGAAATTTATGGACAATTTTTACTTTATCGGTGGATTGTACATCATGTCCCTTTATGCTTGAAGGAAGAAACGGATCACTTAGGGCCCCCCTTCCAAGCATGAAATTTTTCAAATGGGGAACCCTGGAGCTTATGGATAAAAAGTCATTATGTGTGAATATATCACCATTATAGGTTACCTCGTGCTTGCATTCGGTTGAAAGCGTGCAAAAGGCATCAAGGTCAACTTTGCCTTCATACATTTGTTTCCCGGTTCGTGCATGTATTATTACTCCGGATAAAGGGTATTGGTTCAGTATATTCATTACACGAATGCCATCTTCAGTATCATTAAGTCCCAGCCTCATCTTTACAGATATAGTGTAAGTACTGCCAGAACAAGCAGTCTCAAGAAACTTATTAATAATATCAGGGTATGGCAGAATTCCAGAACCCCTTTTCTTATTTGTAACCATAGGAAATGGGCATCCGATATTCCAGTTAATTTCTTGGTAACCCATTTCTGAAATAGCATAGGCATAGGCCTTGAACTGATCTCCATCATTACCGAGAAGCTGAGGAACAAGATTAACTGATTTATCATTACGTTCAGGCAAAATATCCTTTAGTAATTTATGACTTACTTTTTTTATATCGGAGGCTGCTATAAATGGAGCATAATATGCATCAATACCTCCAAAATGTTTTGCAAATGCATTTCTGTAACATGCTGCTGTCATAGCCTGTATAGGTGCCAAAAAAAGTTTCATATAGCAACACTCTTTCTATATTAAAAGTGATTAATCTATTACTATTACTATAAATGCTGATAATTATAAACGCAAGAGGGTGAAAAAAGTTAATACTATTTGAATTGGGAAATATATAATTTAATAAATATAACTTCCTTAGAAGTTAAAAGATGATTTTCAAGAAATCATTATTAATGTAACTTTTATCAGCAAAACCAAAAAGGATATAAGTAACGGATAGTATTGACTGAAAAATTGAAAAGGAGTGTTCGATATGAGATCAAAAATTGTAAAAAGATCAACTATTTTATTAGTTTGTATAAGTATTATGATATCTATGCTGTTTTCAATAAATATCAATGCCAATGCATTAACACAGTCTGAAATGATAAGCAAAATAAGTGCTAAGTATGCCCAGAACACTTGGCTAGGAAAAGCTACAACAAATTATACATATCTTGGAGGGGGGATGTTCGGACACTATGAGCGGGGTTCTATTTACATAGGAAACAATATTTATATAAAAACAAGCTTTTAGCCATACTTACTCTAAATGGTTAAAAGCTTGTTTTATAATTATTTGTTTCAAGTAATTATATATACTGCCAATAAGTGATAGTATTTAGATAAAAATAAAGCATGGCTAAATATTCTTTTATAGCTTGGGGGGATTATTGATGAAGATTAAAAGGCTTATAGCAGTTTTAATGACAACGATTATGCTTTTTGGAAGCATTTTTGTTAATTTATCGTTGGCGGCAGAGCCAGTGGAAGGTTTAATGGGCGAGGTGCATCTATCTTTGGATAAGACAACTGCCTCAATAGGAGATATAATTACTGCAACCCTTCATATTAAAGGTTTTGACGTAGTAGCGGGATATCAGGCAAACATCAAATATGATCCGCAGGTATTACAGCCGGTGTATCTCGATGAAACACCTTATGATATCGGTTCAGCAGTAGAAATAATCATAGCTTGCACTTGAAACGACAAAATAATATGTATGATCTTTCTCAAAGTAAAAAGTAGTATTGTAATCGTCTATGTATGTCATTTGAAAGTATCTAAGATCGCTGTTATAAATATTTGCAAAATGGCCCAAATATGGCTCATCATAGTAAGTGGTATTAGTTTTTGCAGCAAAATCCCTCAAATTGCAATTGCCTTCTTTGCTTGGTTTGAAGCTGAAATAGTCATAATCGTTGACGTAATCTATAGAGCTTTCAATCTTGGTGTTTGATTGAATCTCTCTTGAAGTTTCGGGCAAATTTCCACAATCGTCAGCAGAAGGACCGCCAATGTTGTATGTACCGGTTGATATATGAATGTTATCGCTTGCATCCAGAAATATCAATTACAGAAGTCAAAAATCATTAAAATTAAGGCCTTTTTAGATAAAATACAGGAAGAATATTGACTTGGAAAGTAATATAATCAGTAGTATAATAAAGCCTGGGTTATCTTAAAACCAATGATAGGTGTTTATTTAGTATATCAGTTATAGAATAAATATAGGTTATAGAATTAGCAATAACGAGGAGGATGATTTGAATGGGAAAAACATTAGCAGAGAAGATATTTGATGCCCACAGGGTGAATATGCCTTTCCCTGACACACATGTGTTGAAGCTGGATGCGGTATTTTGCCACGAAATAACTACGCCAATAGCTATTACAGATCTTCAGGCGAGAGGAAAGGACAGGGTTTTTGATCCATCAAAGATTAAAGCCGTAATAGATCATGTAACTCCTGCCAAGGACAGTAAAACAGCAGAGCAGGGAAGGATATTAAGGGAATGGTCAAAAAGACATGGTATTAAGGATTTTTTTGATATAGGACGTAATGGAGTATGCCATGCAATATTTCCTGAAAAGGGCTTTGTAAGACCTGGATATACTATTATAATGGGAGATTCCCATACCTGTACCCATGGTGCCTTTGGAGCATTTGCTGCAGGGGTTGGAACTACCGACCTGGAAGTTGGTATTTTAAAAGGTGTGTGTGCATTCCGTTTTCCGAAAACCATTAAAATAGTGTTGAACGGTAAGCTTAAGCCTGGAGTATTTGCAAAGGATGTAATATTATTTGTCATTAAGGAATTGACAGTCAACGGTGCCACAAATATGGTAATGGAATTTACAGGCCCAATTGTTGATGAAATGACAATGGAGGCACGTATGACATTGTGCAATATGGCAATTGAAGCAGGCGGAACCTGCGGGGTGTGCTATCCGGATATGACAACGGTGAATTACCTCTGGAAATATATAAAAGATGAGTTTAAATCAAAAGAAGAGGCACTGGAAGAATACACAAAATGGATTTCCGACGAAGATGCCGTTTATGAAAAGGTTTATGAATATGATGTATCAGACCTTGAGCCAATGGTTACCTACGGTTATAAGCCCGATCAGGTTAAACCCGTCAGGGAAATGGTCGGTACCAAGGTTGACCAGATTTATATCGGAAGCTGTACAAATGGGCGTATAGAGGATTTGAGAGTTGCAGCAAGAGTCTTGGAAGGCAAGAAGATAAGCGAGGATGTTCGTGGAATAGTCAGTCCTGCAACTCCTGAAATATATAGTTTGGCTTTAAAGGAAGGTATTATCGATATTTTCCAGAGTGCAGGATTTTGTGTTACCAATCCGACCTGTGGAGCTTGTCTTGGCATGAGTAACGGTGTATTGGCGAATGGAGAATCGTGTGCCGCCACAACCAACAGGAACTTTAACGGACGTATGGGTAAAGGCGGAATCGTTCATCTCATGAGCCCGGCTACAGCAGCTGCTACAGCCATTGAAGGTAAAATAGTCAATTCATGTTTGTTTGAATAGAAGGGGGTAGGCATAAATGAAATCATTCAGTGGAAAAGTATTGTTTTTAGATAGAAGTGATATAAATACCGATGAAATAATCCCTGCCAAATATCTAACAGAGATTACCAAGGAAGCTTTAAAGCCCTATGTATTAGAGGATCTCAGCCTTGATGAATTTGATCCTAAGAAAGATATTGAAGGCAAAGCTGTCATAGTTACAAGGGCAAACTTTGGTTGCGGATCATCAAGAGAACATGCACCATGGGCCTTGGAAGTAAACAACATAAACGTTGTATTAGCTGAGAATTTTGCAAGAATATTCAGACAAAACATGTACAACTGCGGCTTGTTTGCCATTGAGCTTCCCAAAGAAAAAATCGATTACCTCTTCAATACTTATAAAGGACAGGATGTGTCAATAAGTGTTGATGTAGACAGGGATAAAATTGTTATTTCTGCGAACGGCAAAACCGAAGAGATTGACTTTAAGGTTGGAGAATTTGACAAAACCCTTGTAAGAGAAGGCGGTTGGGTGGATTACGCAGACAAGAACTATTAATGGATATTTGATGGTTATATAAATAAAAGAAGGGCTGTTGCAAAACTACTTAAAGTAGATGAGCAATGCCCTTTTTTGCTGCACACAATATCAAGTATATTCGTGACAATGGCACAAATTTTATTTTAAAATGTGCGTATTCTTTAAAAAAGTGTGACTTGAAGCCACTTTTTTTTATGTATTAAACGATATTATGTATGGGAAATAAGCTTTAATATTTTTAAATAGGATGATTTAGTATGATAAGAAGAGCAACAAAAGATTATGTTTTTATTTTATCAAATTTATGGGCTAAAATGTCCAATGGGCTTATTGGAAGCGTGTATGATGCCTGCAGTCCGGCATCAGATGCATATGAAGAGATAAATAATCTTTTGATGAATAAACATATTCATTTTGTACTTTTTGAGAAAAATCAAATTATAAATGGCTTTTTTCTTGGATGGCTTCAGGAAAAGGACTTCTACTATTTTAAAGATGATTACTGCTATATATTTGTAAGTGTCAAACCGACTGTATCTTGAGTGAAGAGTAATTTATTGAGATAATACCTTAAAATAATAGTTCTGGGAGGTATTGATGTCAAGTAATATAAAACACGATATTTGGAAGGAAAGAATAGCTGATTATC